>JBILLP010000266.1:0-5381 GCA_044376025.1 Bradymonadia bacterium | reverse complement strand
ACGAGACACAAGTTGAAAGCCGACAGGGACAAGCTGCCCGCGGACGGAGAGTCCGTGGAACCCGAACTGCCGGTCGGTGGGGTCGAGCGCGAGGGTGACCTCAAACGGCAGGTGAAACAGCGTGCGGTGGACCACCCGCTCAACCGGACCCGGGAGGCCGGCACAGCCCGGACGCATGAAGCCCCAGCCCACAACGCGGTGCATGCCATTCATGCGGCGAACCCGGTTGTGGAGCTGGTCCCAGTGGCGGTGCACCTCGTTGGCGAAGCCGATGGCGTCGGTGAACTGGCCAAGGTCGGTGTAGCCCCGGACCTCGACGTAGGCCCCGAGTGGTCCGACGAAGGGGCTCCCGGTCAGCACAAAGGCCCTGAATCGTTCGGGGTCGGTCCGCGACGCATCAACGAGCGAGGCGAGGACGTCGCGCCAGACGTAGAGCGCCGCACCGTTTGCGCGGGGCGCCCCGTACCTGCGGAGCGAGTACTTGTCGCCCGGGAGGACCGGCGGACGGATCGGGACCTCGTGGGCGAGCGGGTCAATGTTCACGGGGGGCTCCATCGACCGGGGCCCCGATCGAGGCGTCGAGGAGGATCGCGAGCGTCGAGTCGGGCGTGAGCACGCCCCCGTCGGCAGCGAGCCTCCACGAGAGCGTCCGCCCTGCTCCGGCCTCACTCCACGCGAGGGTCACGAGTTCGTCGCCCCCCTGCTGCGCGGGGCCGACCGACCAGGTTGCGCGGGACACCTCGACGCCGGCGACCAGTGGCGAGACGGCAGCACGGACCGCCTCGTGCCGACGAGGGTCCGCGAGCACGGCCCGCTGGGCTCGACGCAGCGGATCCCTCTCCACCGGAGCCCGCCTCTCGGAATCCAGCTCAGCAGGGCTGACCACGGCGAGCGTGTCGGCCGTCACCTTCGAGGCGGAGAGCGAAATCTCGTTGGCGAGCAGGTTCGAGGGGCGAAGGGAGTTGGCGACGAGGTCGACCGTCCAGAGGGCCTCCCTCGGCTCGCCACCCTCGGACCAGACGAACCTGGCCGCAAAGGTGGCGGTGCGTGGTGGATCCAGCTGCACCGGGAGCACGAGCCAGCCGTGCACGGAGGTCGCCGGCACCCGACGTGCCCGCTCCCGCAGGTGGAGGAACAGCGCTGTCCCCAGCCGGACATCGCGACCGGTCTGCTGCTGGGTGACGACCTCGATCACCTGCCTGTCGGCGCCGAGGTAGGGCTTCAATGCGGGGTCCGCGATGTGTGAGGCGATCTCGGCGAAGGCGTCGAGGGGCTCCACCCGCTTGGGCTCTGCGAGGTCCACTCGCCACGAAGGCCCGACATCGATGCCGTGCCAGGCGACCTGGTACCGGACAAGGTACCTACTGCCCTGCTCCCTCGCCGCGGCCCAGGCCGGCCGACGGCCCGCCTCCGCATCGGCGACAACGAGTGCATCGAGGTATGCGGACGACGCAATCACCTCGCCCAGCGTCGATGCTCCGGCGGGCGTTGCCTTGACCCGGTCGACCGCCTCGGCATCACGCCCGGCGAAGGGGTCGGGTTGCGCAACCGGCTGCTGGGGCATGGAGCCCGTCGGTCCGGTAGCCGGGGCCGTGACCTGCACTGCCGACGTCGCCGGGGTCTGCTGCCCCCGCCGGACAACGATGACAAGGAGCACCGACAGCAACACGATGACAAGCGCCGTGAAGGCGAGCAGGATCCGGAGCAGCGTCGGCTTCATGGGTCCATCGGGCTCACGAGAACGAACGACGCCTCGTGAAGTAGAGGATCAGGGCGATGAGCGCGGCCGCCCCGGCCGCGATGCCGCCTGCCCTATAGGCGAGATCGGACGCCGCATCCACGCGTGAGGCGTGGAGTGAGGCCACTGCGGTCTCCGCCTTGTCCCGGACCTCTGCGATCCGACGGTCGGCCTCGGCCCGTTTCTCCTCGATCCGGCGTTCTGTCACGCGAACGACACGCTCGACCTCGGTCGGGAGCATGCGGGGATCCTTGCGATAGGCCGCGATGGCCTGCCGCTGCTCGGCCTCGAACGCCTGGTAGTCTGACTCCGCAGAGTCCTGGGCTGTTGTTGACTCCGTCTCGATCCGGGCCTGCTGGTCACGCACGGCGCTCGGCAGCCCGTCCCCGGTGAAGTGCCGATAGGCGGCGAGCCCGGTCGCTCCACCGACAAGCGCGATCGCAAACAGCGCGATCACGACGAACGCCCTCGCGCTCGCCTCTGAAGCGTTGGCCCGTGCCCTTGCCTCACGGAGCGAGGCGGCCATCACCTCTGCCTCGCTGACATCGAGCCCGTAGTCGGCGATCATCTGCTCAGCGCGACGCGAGCCGGCCCCCGGCTCGACGCCCGAAGGAGGTGACGGCGGGGCTGCGAGCGAGGGCCCGACTCCACTGGCCCGGGACGGCAGCGCCTGCAGAGCCTGCGTGCTCGGTGCCGCGCGGCCGAAGGGCGGGGGCGGCGCCGGAGCCGCATGCTGGCCCGAGAACCCGGGCGCCCCGGCGGCGGCACCAAACGAGAATGGCGAAGGCGCGGGTTCGGCCGCCTGGGCGACCGGCGGCGCGAACGTCGAAGCGGGCACGGCTGGCGACGAAGGCGCCCCGGGAGGCCGCAGGCCCGGTTGCGGGGGCCCCGGGACAGCGGGGATGGCACTGGTCGGCGCGAATGGCTGCCGCGGGGGGAACGCGCCTGCGCCGGGTGACGACGCCCCCGAGAAGGGCGCGGCCGGTGCCTGCGCCGGTGCCGCCGGTGGGGCGAAGGCGAACGCCGGAGGGGTACCACGCGAGGCTGGACCGGCGTCCGGCACCGGTCCGGAACGTTGAAGGACCGTTCCGGTCTCACTGCGGAAGGGTGAGACGAGCGACCCGGGAGGCTTGGAGCCGATGGGGACAACGCCCGGCTGCGGCGGCGGGGCGATGTCGCCAAAGGCCCCCTGTGACGTCTGTGGCCGCACCGGTGGTGCAAACGCGCCTCCCGGTTCAGCCAGGGGCTCCGAGGGTGCCGTGGGCATCGCGGGGATGGCGGAAGCGGACAGGGCGACGGTTCGATTCCCGGGGTTCATGAGGCCCGCAGTCGAGACACCCGCGAGCGCCGTTGCGGGATCCATGCCCCGCTGGAGCGGAAGCTGGCTCCGGTCCGGAAGCGGCAGGTCGAGGGTCATGTGCGGGGTGAGGATCGCCCCGACCGGAGCCTCACGGCCCGGAGTCGGGTTGAAGGTCGCGTCGGGCCTGTGCGGCGCAGCCGACAGGTCAGCGAGGCGCGCAGCCTTGGTCGTGGTGCTGGTGCGGCGCAGCGCGTCAAGCTCGCGCACCAGCTGCCAATCGACGGTGAAGGCCAGGACACCTCGCGCCCCCGAGGCATAGAGGGTTGCGGACTGCTTGTGATAGGCGATCCGGAACAGCGGACCCGGGGCTCGGTACCAGTCGAGAAGCCGACCCTCCGTCGCATTCCAGATCGCGATCTCGCCCTGCTGAGTCAGTGAGACGATGAACCGACCGCCCTGGACGAACCGGGCATCTGCGACCGGACCGTCGTGCTCCATGTCGGGCCCGACCTGTCGGCCCTGCTCCAGATCCCAGACCCTGACACAGTTGTCCGAACCGTGCGTCAGCATGGTGCCCAGGTCGGGATTGAACGCCCCACCTTGCACGACCCCGTTGTGCGCCTGGAACTGCAGGTGGCGCTTGCCGGCCTCGAGCTCCCAGCAGACGACCCGCCCCTGATCGTCACCGACGGCCGCAAGCATGTCGTTCCAGATGAAGCCGGTCCAGTGCGGCACACGGCTCATGCGAAACCGGTGGATGGGCCGCGACGACGCGACATCCCACACGATGATCTGGCCAAGCGACTCGGTTGAGAGGACTCGATCACCTGCGTTCGTGAGCGCGACACGGGTCACGCCCGCCTGGTGACCCCTCAGTGTCCCGGTCGCGACGAGCTCGGTGCCATCGCCGGCGAGGCGGAAGAGACGCACACCCCTGCCGGCGGCGGCAGCAGCGAGCTGGCCGTTCCGGCTCAGGCTCACATCGACGACCGGGAGCAGGTGGGCAGGCCAGCGCTCACGGTCGACCGAGTCTCCAGGCGGAATCAGCTCCGCTTCGACCGTCGCCCCGACGTCACTGAGTTCACTGGCGATCGGCGCCGTGCGGAGGAGCCCCGGCGGATCGACCGACCAGAGGTCCAGGCCCCCATCCATCCCGCACCAGGCAGAGAGGATCACCCTGCCCTGAGGATGCACCTGCAGTGCGGCGTTGGCGCCACGCAGCTCCGTCAGCGCACCCGCCGGGTGCACGGAGCCATGGGAGGGAGCGGCACCGGGTCGATTCTCGTTCGCGGTCGTCATTCCACCGCCACACAGTCCCAATCATGGTCACGGTGCCTGTCGGCCCGTTCCCCAGCAACAAGTCGTTGCATCATGCCATCGTGGTGGCCGGGCGACAAGTCCCACGGAATGCCAGTGTAGCGCCCGCGAACGCGGCGGAACGATGGACATGCAGGCCGGAAGATCGGATTCTGTCGAACATCGTTCGTCATCAGACGGCCGAGGCTTGGCCGCCCCCCCACTCGCTGGAGAATCCCATGAGCCGCACCGCCCCGAGTCCCGCCGCCCCACCGCGGCTGACGCGCATCCTCTCCCGGTGCATCCTCGCCTCAGCGCCCTGGGTGGCAGCCTGTGGTGGCGCACCCGCTCGATCCGAGCTCCTCGAGGTCAAGCGCGTTGTGCTCTACCAGTCAGGCATTGGGTACGTCGAGCGCGAAGGAAGTGTCTCTGGTGGCGAGATTGTGCTTCATGTTCAGCCGGATCAGATCAATGACTTGATGGCGAGTCTTGTTGTCCGGGACAAGACATCCAATGACCTCGCCTCCATCTCGCTGCCCCTCGACCCCTCCACGATCCCATCAGCCTCACCGCTGCCTCCCGAACTCGAGTCCGGCAGCGGCATGCTCGCAGCCCTTCGCACACTCCGCGGCGCAAATGTACAGGCGTCCACTGACGAGGGGCGTGTCCGCGGCAGAGTGATGGGGGTCGAGACCATCGGCGGCGCTGAGGTCGTCACGATCGTTGTCGACGGCGAGCGGCTCCAGGCGATCCCCATCGCGAAGATCCGGGCCGTCGACCTCCTTGATGGCGCGCTCTCCGTCGGCATCGGGAGGGCCCTCGACGCGAGCCTCTCGTCGGGACACTGGAAGTCGGTCGCGCTCACGATTCGCTTCGCCGACGACCGGTCAAGGCAGGTCGCCCTCTCCTACCTCGTCGAGATGCCCACGTGGCGGCCAATCTACCGCGCCGTCGTCGACCGCGACGCAGGTCTTCAGTTCGACGGGTATGCGGTCGTCGACAACACATCCGGAGAGTCGTGGAACGACGTCCGGCTCAGCCTGACCG
>JBILLP010000332.1:0-4547 GCA_044376025.1 Bradymonadia bacterium | reverse complement strand
CGACATCCAGCCCGACCGGGGGCGCATCCTCGATGTCCGGGGACGCGTGCTCGCCGAGAACCGGCCGAGCTACGACATCTACGCATCGCCGGCGCTGCTGCGCCGTCGGCCCGCGGTCGCCGACAAGCTCGCCAGCCTGCTCTCGCTCGATGACGCCAAGCGCCGGCAGCTCGCCGCCGCCAGCGAGTCGGGCAAGGGCGCAGAGATCCTCGTCCGCAGGGATGTCACCCGGGACCAGCTCGCGACCGTCGAGACGTGGCGCAACGACCTGCCGGGGGTCTACGTGCAGGTGCGCCAGCGCCGCCACTACCCCTACGACGCACTCGGCGCGCACCTGCTCGGCTACGTCAGCGCCATCGGCCAGGACGAGGCGCGGCAGTGGGCGGAGTACGGCTACAACGGCTCCGAGCAGGTCGGGCGGGCCGGCCTCGAGAAGACCTACGAGGCGGTGCTGCGTGGCGCTCCCGGGCTGCTCCGCGAGGTCATCGATGTGCGCGGGGCCGTGCAGGACGACGAGGCCGCCGACGCCCTGCTCGGCGGACATCGCAGGGTCGAGCCCGTGCCCGGAAAGGACCTCGTGCTCTCGGTCGACATGGACCTGATGCAGATCGTCGACGATGCCATGGCCCGCACGCCGAGTGGCGCCGTCGTGGCGCTCGATCCCCGCGACGGTTCGGTGCTCGCCATGCTCTCGAAGCCCGGCTTCAACCCCAACGCCTGGGCCGGCCGCCTCTCTGACGAGGAGAAGCGGCGCATCGACAACGACCCCTTCAAGCCCATGCTCGACAAGGCGCTGAGCGCCTACTTCCCGGGTTCGACCTACAAGGTCGTCACAGCGCTGGCCGCGCTCGAGGCAGGCATCACCTCGACCAGCCGCGAGATCGAGTGCCCCGGGTTCCTGCACTTCGGCGAGCGGAACTTTCGATGCTGGAACCGCACCGGACACGGCGAGGTTGACCTCGATGCCGCCCTCGCGGAGTCGTGCGACGTCTACTTCTACCAGCTCGGGCTCGAGCTCGGCATCGACCGCCTTGCACGCGCGGCCGGCGAGCTCGGCTTCGGCGAGGCCCCGGGCACCGGCCTGCCGACCGAGTCGCCCGGGCTCGTGCCGACCCGTGCCTGGCACGAGGAGCGCTCACCGGGCGGCTTCCAGCACGGGTTCACCGTGAACACCTCGGTCGGGCAGGGCGACGTCCGGATCTCGCCACTCCAGCTCGCGCTCGCCTACAGCGCGCTCGCGAACGAGGGCTCGCTCTACTTTCCGCGCCTCGTCGACCGCATCGCCACGCCTGACGGCACCTCGGTCTTCGAGTTCCCCCGGGCCGCCCGGCGCAAGCTTCCCTATGGCCGCGCGAACCTGCACGCCGTCGTCCATGGCCTGGAGCAGGTGCTCGACGACAAGGACGGTACCGCCCACGACTACCGGCTCGGCTACGTCGAGGCAGCCGGCAAGACCGGGACCGCGCAGGTGCGGGCCCTCGACACCGTGCGCCTCGAGAATGGCGAGGTCGCCTTCGCTGACCGCGACCACGCCTGGTTTGCGGCCTTCGCACCGGCAGAACAGCCGCGCATCGTCGTCGCCGTCTTCGTCGAGCATGGCGGGCATGGTTCGAGCGCGGCTGCGCCCGTCGCCATGCGTGTCATCGATGGATACCTGCGCGACGTGCTAGGGTGGAGCGACGCCATCGACGCGGCGGTCATCGACCACGACGGCCGCCGGCTCGCCGAGCTCGTCGCCCACGACGAGATCGTCGCAATGCCGAAGGCGATCTCGGTGCCGGAGCCCCCGGCCTTCGAGGGACGCACGATCGACGAGGCATCCGGAGCCGCGCCATGAAGTCGCCCCGTCTCGGCGCACAGCGCACCCGAAACTTCGACCCCGTGCTCGTCGGCCTCATCGCCGCGATCGCCGCGGTCGGCGTCCTCAACCTGCGCTCCGCCTCGCACGCCGCCGAGTCAGGGCATGACATCGATCACCTCAAGCGCCTCGTGCTCGGCCTCGGCTTCGCGCTCTTCATCGGCTACCGCGACTACCGGCTGCTGGAGCGGTGGGCCTACGTCATCTACGGAGCGGTCTGCTCGCTGCTGGTCGCGGTCCTGTTGATCGGCGACATCCGCAACGGCTCGCAGCGCTGGATCGACCTCGGCTTCTTCGACCTGCAGCCGTCAGAGCTGGGCAAGCTCGCGGTGATCGTCGCGCTCGCACGCTACTGCCACGACCACGAGCTGCCGCAGGGCTACGGGCTCAAGGACCTCGTGCGCCCGGCGGCGCTGGTGGGCTTCCCCTTCCTGCTCATCCTCGAGCAGCCAGACCTGGGCACGGGGCTCGTGGTGGTCTTCATCGCGGTGACGATGCTCGCGGTGGAGCGGGTCAGGGCGGGCGCGCTCGCCGCCCTCGCCGCGGGGACCCTCGCGGCGATCCCGTTGATGTGGCACTTCGTGATGCACGACTACCAGAAGGCGCGCGTCATTGCCTTCATCTGGCCCGAGGACCACCTGCAGGGTGACGCATGGCAGGTATCCCAATCGATCACGGCGATCGGCTCCGGCCAGATGTGGGGCAAGGGCTTCTTGCAGGGCACGCAGGTCCAGAATGGCTTTGTGACCTTTCATGAGACCGACTTCATCTTTGCCCACCACGCCGAGCAGTTTGGATTTGCGGGCTCGATCGCGCTGCTGGTGCTCTACCTGGCGCTGGCGCTCTGGGGCCTCCATGTCGCACGCTACGCCCGCGACCGCTTCGCCACGCTGTGCGCCGTGGGCGTGTCGGCCTTCGTCTTCTGGCACGTGATCATCAACATCGGCATGGTTGCCGGGGCGCTCCCCGTGGTCGGCCTCTGGCTGCCTCTGGTGAGCTACGGCGGCACGGCCACGGTGACGATCATGGCGGCGATGGGGCTGTTGACCTCGATCTCGCTGCGCCGCCACGTCTTCTGACGCCGCCTCGCCGGCGAGGGCAGGGGCTCAGCCGGGCTTCGAGGCCTTCTCGAAGAAGTCCACAACGCCCTTGCGGCCCGGGAAGCCGACCAGCCGACCGACGACCTTGCCGTTGTGGAAGGCGATCAGCGTCGGGATGCCCTGGATGCCCAGCGAGCTGGCCACGCGGCGGTTGTTGTCGACGTTCAGCTTCGCGACGCCCAGCGTTCCGGCGTACCCCGGGGCGAGCTCCTCGACGATCGGCGCGATCTGGCGGCACGGGCCGCACCACGGCGCCCAGAAATCGACGATCGTGGGGAGCGGAGACTGGAGGACCTCCTTGTCGAAGTTTGCGTCGGTCGCCTCGAAGATGTTGGCGGCTGCCATGACGTTCTCCTGCGTTGAGTCGCGGCCCGCGAGCCGCTAACGATGGCCTCTGAGGTTAGGCCTCGCGCCCGGGAGCGTCAAGCTGGGAGTTGAGCGGGTCAGGGTTTGGTAGAAGTTGTTGCATTTTCAGATGCATGGTCGCGACGTGCGAGAAATCGTATTCACATCGTTCGGTCCGTTCGGGCTCGTTCTCGACAATCCGTCGCGTCCCGTCGCCGAGGCGGCCACCGCGACGGTGATCGAGGCCGGGCACCCCGCGAGGCACCTCCACCTCGAGGTCACCTTCGAGCAGGCGCGGGCCGCCGGCGACGCCCTCCGCGCCGCGGGGGCCTGGCGCATCCACGTCGGCGTCGCAGAGACGCGACCTCTCGTCACGGTCGAGCAGCGCGCCACGAACCGCCTCGCGGGTCGGCCTGACGTCGCCGGATGCGACGATCCTGAAGTGCTCCCGGGTGCGGAGCCCGTGCGTGAATGCCGCCGGGCGCCCGAGCTCCATGCCGCACTCGGTGCCGCGGGTGTCGATGTCCTGCTGTCGGCCGACGCCGGGGGCTACGTCTGCAACGCGATCCTCTTTGCCTCGCTGGGCGGGTGCGCCGGCGGAGACGCCTGGTTCGTCCACGTTCCGCTGCTCGACGCCGCGGAGGCGTCACGGGTCGGAGTCGCGCTCGGCCGCGCCACCGTCTCGATGCTCGCGGTCGAGCCCGCGGGCTAGTCCTTCCGCTTCCAGCGACCGGCGTCGCGGCGAGCGACCTTGTCGAGCGATGCGTCGACCGCCGACCCCAGGTCGATGCCGAGGCTGTTGGCCAGGGTCGCCGCCGCGATCACGACGTCGGCGAGCTCTTCTGCGATGCGGACCTCGTCTTCGCCCCGCTTCTTCTTGGGGCCGTGCGCGTGGTTGATCTCGCGCGACAGCTCGCCGACCTCCTCGGTGAGGCGGGCCAGGTTGGCCAGCGGCGGCCAGTAGCCCTCCTCGAACTGCCCGATCCAGCGGTCGATCGCTTGCTGCACTTCGGCGATTGTCCTACTTCTGGTTCTGTTCTGCTCAGGGTGTGCGGCTTCGATGCTCATCAAGGAACTCTGGTCTCAAGAGGACGCAAGGCGGCTCGCGGAGTTCGAGCGCGCCGCACGCACCAAGGACGTCCCTGGCGCCCTGTTTGCCGTGGAGCGGGCGAGCGACGACGACGAGAAGCGCGGGCGGGTCCTGCTCGAACGCTGGGCCGACCGTGCAGCCAACTACTACAGTC
>JBILLP010000361.1:0-4243 GCA_044376025.1 Bradymonadia bacterium | reverse complement strand
TACCTCGCCGACGACGAGGGCAACTTCAAGGTCGCGACCTCGAATGCCACCGCCATCCTGGGCCTCGACACCGAGTACCCGATCCTGCGTGGCTCCGCGTGGACCCTGACGCCCTACTCCGACATCAACTGGCATGCGGGCTACGGAGCCGGATGGCACGTTGGCAGCTTCGCCGGGTGGAGCGGCCCCGCTCGCCTCGAACTCGACGCCCGTGCAGAGGTCAGCCTCGCGGGCAGCGACTACCTGCCGGCCTACTTCGGTGCACTCTACTCGGTGGAGCGATTCGCCTACCGGTCGGTCGGCGACTCGGTGCAGCGGTTCCCGAAGCTGCAGTGGCTGCGCGGAGCCGACGAGGAGGTCCGCCTGGGCCAGTCAAGCGAGATTGGCGCCCGTTGGGGCGACAGCATCGAGGCGAGGCTCGGGTACGCGAACGAGTTTGGCAGCCCGACCGGGGTCTTCTCTGCGAGACTCACCGTGACGCCCGGCAGCTTCGGACGCTTTGGCGTCTTCTTCGCCCGGAGCGGCATTGGAGACGCCGGAGAGCTCGTCGCGCTCGACGATGCGCTGATCGTCGGCGAGGCCCGCGTGCAGGTCACCTCGCTGCTCTACGTCGCCGCCCAGGCAAGCCGCCGGTGGCAACTCGACGAAGACGGTCGCTACCAGCCTGCCGATGACTACACGGTCGGTACCGGGCTGTCGTTCGGCTTCTGAGCGTCGGCCTCGATGCGCGGTCCGCTCTCAAGGCTGCTCGCCGGGCTGACGGTCCTGACCACCAGCACGCTCCTGTGGTGCGGCGTCGCCGGACTCGCCTGGTACGGTGGCCGGGTGGCGGAGTCCCCCCCGCTCAGCGACGTCGAGCCACCGGCGGCAGCGCCGGCGTCGGTCGCGACGTCGGCAGAAGGCATGCTCGTGTCCTCCGCGGCGCTCCCGGTCGGGGGCTCGCTCGCGAGCGCGGGCCGGTGGGCTCCGCTCGCCGTGATCGCGGCAGAGGACCGGCGCTTCTTCGCACACCGCGGCGTTGACCTGCTCGGCGTGGTGCGGGCGCTGCGCAGCAACTTCGTTGCCGGTCGCGCGGTCGAGGGCGCGAGCACGCTGACACAGCAGCTCGCCAAGGCGCGGGTCGGCCGTCAGAAGACGCTCGACCGCAAGATCGCAGAACTGATCGAGGCGCGGCGGCTCGAACACCGGATGTCGAAGTCCCGGCTGCTCGAGAGGTACCTGCGGGAGACCTACTTCGGGGCCGGCGCGACCGGCATCGAGGCGGCGGCCGAACGCTTCTACTGCCGCTCTGCCGCTGAACTCACGCTCGGCCAGGCTGCCACGCTCGCTGGCTCGATCCCGGCACCCTCGCGCTTTCATCCGCTCCAGGACCCCGACGGCGCGCGTCGCCGCCGTGACGAGGTGCTCGCGTCGATGGTGGAGTCCGGCTTGGCGACCCCCGACGAGGCCCGTCGCGCATCCGCGGAGCCGCCGGTGACCTGCGTGCGGGCAAGGAGCCCGGGAGAAGACCAAGAGCTTGCCCGCCTTGCGCGGACGGTCGATTCGGTGGGCCCGGTGGCGTTGTCGATCTCGGTGGCGCGGCAGCAGGCGGCGCGGATGGCTGCCTGGGACGCCTCGGTCGCGCTCGACCGCCGCCACGGCTACCGCGGCCCGGTGGCGCGCATCGCCCGGGGTGAGGAGCGGCGCTTCGATGATCTGGCACAAGGGCAGGTCCATGTCGGTGCCTCGCCCGTGCGCGTCGCTGCGGTGACGCCGGACAGCGTCATGGTGTCAGGGGCTGGCGGTTCGCAGAGGCTGCCGCCGAGCGCCTGGCAGTGGGCGGCGGCGTGGAGCGGCGACGCGGTGCAGAATGGCCGACAGCTCAGCGACCCCCGCGACGCCTTCGCAGTCGGGGACGTCGTGCTGCTCGGCGACGATGGGCGCCTGCTCCAGCCTCCCGGGATCCAGGCTGCGGTGCTGGTCGCAGGCAGGGCCGACGGCTCCGTGATCGCCTCGGTCGGGGGCATTGACCCGGGCACGAGCGCGTTCGACCGCGCCGCCAAGGGGTGCCGCCAGCCGGGCTCGACCTTCAAGCCGCTGGTGGCGTTTGCCGCGCTCGAGCGGGGCGCGACCCCCGCCTCCATGCTCCAGGACAGCCCGGTCCGCGTGGAGCTCGGCGCCGAGGAGGCGTGGGTCCCGCGCAATGCCGATCGGTCGTTCCGGGGCGTCATCACGCTGTGGGAGTCGGTCGTCTCGTCGCGAAACCTGCCGTTCGTCGAGCTGATTCGCCGCGTCGGGCCGGCGCTTGTCGTCGAGCGAGCCCGGCGGTTCGGGGTCTCTTCGCCGCTCGATCCAGTCGATGCGCTGGCGCTCGGCGGCTCGTGCCTGTCGCCGCTCGAGCTGCTCACCGTGTACGGGCGCCTCGCCATGGGAGGACTCGCCTGGCTGCCCGACCGGGCACCGCAGTCGTCGAGCTGGCTCAGCGCCTCGTCGCCCCAGCGCAGCGCCAGGCAGCGATGGGCTGCGCTGGCCTCCGTGCCGCCGTCGGCGGTTCCGGTCGCTGACCCGGTCACGGTCCGCCAGGTTGGGCTGCTCCTGCGCGACGTGGTGCGCCACGGTACCGCCCGGGGCGCGTCAACGCTTGGGTTCGACGTGGCGGGCAAGACCGGCACGAGCTCACGGTTCGACACCTGGTTTGCCGGGTTCACCTCGCGGGAGGT
This sequence comes from Bradymonadia bacterium, assembly GCA_044376025.1. Classification (GTDB taxonomy): domain Bacteria; phylum Myxococcota_A; class Bradymonadia; order REDH01; family REDH01; genus JBILLP01. The sequence goes on along the minus strand of JBILLP010000361.1, from coordinate 1,544 downwards.
CGGCGTCGCCTGGATCGGTTCAGAGCGGAACGACCGCGCACTCGGGCAGCGCGAGTCGGGTGCCGAGGTGGCGCTCCCGGTCTGGGTGGCCTCCATCGCAGCGCCCGACCCCACGGACCCGCTCTTCGGCGACCCGCCGCCTGGCATCGAGCTGGTTCGCATCGACCCCGTCACGGGCCTTCTCGATGAAGCGGGCCGCGAGATGGGCTTTCGGAGCGGAACCGCCCCGGTTGACCGCGTGAGGGGCGCCGGCGGGCGCGACGCAGAGCGCATCGAGCGGATCGAGCGGGAGTTCTGATTCCGGGTGGCTCCCTTCCCACGGCGGAGGCGCGACGATATAGGCGCGCAGCGGGCCGGGGCCGAGGGGCGGCCACCTGCAGAAGGCTGCCATGTGCGGAATCAGCGGACTTGAGCTCGTCATCATCCTCGTGGTCGCGCTCCTTGTCCTGGGTCCCGAGAAGCTCCCCGAGATGATGCGCTTCCTTGGGGGCGTCATGCGCGAGGTGAGGCGCGTGTCGGGCGAGGTGGGCCGCATCCGTTCAGACCTGACCCAGTCGAGCGAGGTCGAGGAGCTGAAGCGGCAGCTTCGCTCGGAGCTCTCGCAGGATCGCCAGCGCGGAGGGCGCGCCTCGGTCGAGTCCGAGATTGACGCGATCCGGGCAAAGCGCGCCACCACGGCACCCGAGGGGGCCGCGGTGGCTGGCGTCCAGGTCGCTGGGACCGTGCCGCGCGAGGCGGATGGCGACCCGGGAGCCGCCGTGCCATCGCCGGCAGCGCCCGTGGTGCCTGATGGCGGCAACTCCGCAACGAGCGAGGCAAAGCCATGAGCCGCGACGACCGACACGTCGAGGAGTCGAGGCAGCCCTTCCTCGAGCACCTCCGCGAGCTGCGGAGCCGCCTCCAGTACAGCCTCGTCGCGATGATCCTCGGGATCTCGGTGGCCTGGTTCTACCGCATCGAGATCTTCGACTGGCTCATGGAGCCCTACGTCACGGCGGCCCACAAGCAGCACATCCCCAACCCCGACCAGCTCGGCTATCGCGGGCTGGCTGAGGCCTTCCTGGTCTACTTCAAGGCCTCGGCGGCGGTCGGGGCACTCGCCGCCGGCCCCTTCGCGCTGCTGCAAGGCTGGCTGTTCGTCGCGCCCGGGCTGTACCGGCGCGAGCGCAAGCTGGCGATCCCCTTCCTCGTCTTCACGGTCCTCTGCTTCTACAGCGGAGTGCTCTTTGCCCGGTACACGCTGCTGCCGGTCGCGGTCGACATGATGCTGCAGTTCGGCGGGCCCCACGCGCTCCCGACGATCATGATGGAGGAGTACTTCTCGTTCGCGGCCGCCAGCCTGCTGGTCATGGGACTCGTCTTCGAGACGCCGGTCCTCATCTCCTTCCTGGCGCTGCTCGGCATCGTCAACGACCGCATGCTGCTTCGGCACTGGCGCTATGCGGTGGTCGGGTCGGTCATCGCCGGCGCGGTGTTCCCCTCTCCCGATGTCTTGTCGCAGCTCTTCATCGCCGTGCCGCTGATCCTGCTGTACTTTCTCTCCG
>JBILLP010000331.1:0-4561 GCA_044376025.1 Bradymonadia bacterium | reverse complement strand
CGCGCCGCACGACCTCGAGTGCATCCTCGATGCTGCCCCGCATGCCATCGGGCGCATCGACCACGAAGGTGGTCCCCTCGATCACCTCGCTGACAGCCTGTTCCCGGGCCTCGACCGCGCGGGGCAGCAGCGCGGCGAGGCTGAGCAGGAGTGCCGCGAGCAGCTCAGTCCATCGCGAACGCGCGGGCCGCGGTCGCTGCATCGACCCCGTCGATCCGGACTGACTTGCGTCGCCCGGTCGCCCCGGACGCGATGCGCACGGCACCGCGACCAACCCCGAGCAGCTCCGCGATGAACCGCGTGACCTCGTCGTTGGCGGCCCCATCGACCGGCGGAGCGGCGACCTGCAGCTTGACGCGCCCGCCATGGACTCCGGCAATCCGGGTGCGCGAGGCCCCGGGGACAACGTGGAGTTCGATGGCGCAGCCTTCGGGGTGTGGGCGGACAGGAGCATCGGGCGTCACGCCTCCCCCGCGATGCGCCGCGAGCGCGAGGTCGCGGCCTCGACACCGGCCATCGTTGCCGCCCTGAAACCGGCTGCCTCCATGGCGCAGAGGCCGACAATCGTGGTGCCTCCCGGTGACGAGACGGCGTCCTTCAGCTCTGCGGGGCTCCCGGCGTGGGCGCGAAGCATGCGGGCAGCGCCCTCGAGCATGGCTGCCGTGGCCGCGCGCGCGTTGGCTCGGCTCATGCCCTCGCGGACCGCGGCATCGGCGAGCGCCTCGGCGAACACGCAGACGAACGCGGGCCCCGAGCTCGCGAGCGCGGTGAAGACGTGCATCTCGGACTCCCGCGGCAGCCAGACCACCTGCCCAATCGTCTCGAACAGCGCCTGCGCGGTGGCTCGCTGCGAGCCGTCGGCGCGCTCCGAGTGCAGTGCGGTCGCCGATGCCCCGACCGTCGCGGCGATGTTCGGCATCGCCCTCACGAGGGGCAGCGGAGCGGACAGCGCGGCGTCGATGGTCCGCGACTCGATGCCGGCGGCCACCGAGACAACGATGGTCTCGGGGCGCGCCGCCCTGCCAACCTCCGCCGCGACGCCCGCCACCAGGTGCGGCTTCACGGCGATCACGACCACGTCGCTCTCCGCTGCCAGCGGCCCGACGCCGGCAGCCGCCTGCCCCCCGAACGCGTCGAGCGCCGCGAGCGAGGGGTCGAAGCCCGACAACCGGGTGGGCGCGAGGCCGCTGCGCAGCAGCCCGGCCGCGAGCGCGCCTCCCATGTTCCCGAGCCCGATGATGCCGATGCGAAGCGAGCCGAGGGGTGACGTCATGCGAGACTCCGGGGTCCAAACAGTGCGGTGCCGACGCGGACCATCGTCGCACCCTCCTCGACCGCAACCTCGAGGTCGTCGCTCATGCCCATCGACAGTTCGGTGAAGGCGTCATGCGCGGCCACGGGCAGCGCTTCGCGGCAGCGGGCATGGAGCGCCCGCAGCGAGGCATGGAGCGGACGCGTCTGCCCGGGATCGTCGAAGTGGGGCGGGATCGACATCAGCCCGCAGACCCGGAGCCCTGCAAGCTGGTCGAGCTGGCAGCAGAGCCCGGGGGCGTCGTGGGGGTGGCAGCCCGACTTCTGCTGCTCACCGGCGACGTTGACCTGCACGAGCACGTCGAGCCGGTGGCCGGCGCCGAGGGTCGCCACGCGCCGGTCGAGCGCGACGCCGAGGCTCGGCCGGTCGACCGACTGCACGACAGCCGCCGCGCCTACGACCTCTGCCACCTTGTTGGACTGCAGGTGGCCGATGAAGTGCCACCGCACCCCGGGGAGCCCGGGCGCCTTGAGCTTAAGTTCGCGGGCGTAGTTCTCGCCGAAGTCGGTGACACCGAGGGCGGCCGCCGCACTGATCGCAGAGAGGGGCTGCCCCTTGCCGACGGCGATCAGCCGGACTTCGGAAGGGCTCCGGCGCGCCCGGACGGCGGCGGCAGCGATGCGGTCCATGACCGCGGCGTGTCGCTCGGCGAGGGTCACGGGGCCCCCGGGAGCCAGGGCGCGGCCGGCGAGCGGCCGAGTGTACGGAGCACGCGATGGACGCGCTCGACGGGCAGCCCGACGACGTTGGTGTAGGAGCCCTCGATGCGGCGCACGAACAGCGACGCGAGGCCCTGGATGCCGTACCCCCCGGCCTTGTCGTACGGCTCGGTGGTCTCGACGTAGCCCTGCATCTCGTCGTCATCGAGCCGCCAGAAGTAGACGTCGGTGTCATCCGCGAACGACGCGAGGGTCTGTCGTGACGGTGTGTCGACAAGTGCCACGGCCGTCGTGACGCGATGGGCAGAGCCGGAGAGTTCGCGGAGCATGCGAAGCGCGTCTGCGCGGTCGGTGGGCTTCTCGAGGAGCGTGTCGTCGCCGCGCCAGACGACGGTGTCGGCAGCGACGACGGTCACGGGGGCCCCGGGTCGGTCGGACCAGCGTTCGGCCACGGCGAGCGCCTTGGCGTGGGCGAGGCGCTGGGCAAGCTCGGCAGGAGGCTCGGCGGCGTTCCGCCGCTCGTCGACCGCGGGGACATCGACGACAACGGAGTAACCCACCTGCTCAAGGAGCGCCCGGCGTCTCGGCGAAGCGCTGGCGAGGAGGAGTCGGTGCATGTCGTACATCCACGTCGTGTCGCGTCGAAGGACCGCGGCAGACGGTAGGTTGCTGCAGGCGGAGCGGCAACAATTCGGCGGCGGGGCGTGCCGGCCTGGGAGCCTGGCGCGGCCGTTCTGCGCCGGGAGCGGCGGAGCAACGAAGCGGCGCGTGGGCGCCCGAAGTTTGACACATGCACGCACGTTCAGTATAAACAAATGTACAGGGTAGGCGCAGGTGGCGCCGCCGCGTGGAACCGAACCTGGAGCACCGGGATGAAGGGCCTCACCGAGCGTCAGCGCGCCGTCCTCGAGTACATCCAGCGCAGTACGGAGGACTCGGGGTACCCGCCGACCATCCGGGAGATCGGAGAAGCGCTCGGCATCCGGTCGACGAACGGGGTGAACGACCACCTCAAGGCGCTCGAGCGCAAGGGCGTGCTGCAGCGCGACACGTCGAAATCGCGCGCGATTGGCATCCGGGGTGCGGCGGCCGGGCCGCGTGTGGCGGCGGTGACGCGCGAGGACGAGCGCAACGAGTCGTACGACCCGCCGGTCGAGGTCGCGGTGCTCGGGCGGATTGCGGCGGGCGCTCCGATCGAGGCGATCGAGCAGGCTGATGAGCATGTGCGGCTCGAGCCGTCGCTGCTGGGCCGGTATGCCCGCGAGCCGGTGTATGCGCTGAGGGTACGGGGCGATTCGATGATTGGGGACGGCATCTTCGACGGAGACCTGGTGGTGGTCGCGCCGCGGGTGGAGGCACGCCAGGGAGAGGTGGTGGCGGTGCTCGTCGACGGTGCGGCTACGGTGAAGCGGTTCTATCGCAGCGGGGACGTCATCCGGCTTGAACCATCGAACCCGACGCAGCAGCCGATCGAGGTCCGCGCCTCGGAGGCGCGCAGCACCTCGGTGCTGGGCAGGGTGGTCACCGTGATCCGGACCCTGCACTGACGGGGAGCGCCTGCGGGCGGACCCTCGATTGACACCCTCCCCCCTGCGTGGTACCCGCCGCGCGCCGTTTCGCCCTCACGCGGAGCGGCTTTCAGCCCGTTCCTAGCCCCCCCCCTCGACGGCAACCGTGGTCGACTTCGGCGCCATCCTCGTCCTCTTCGCCTTCGGGATCCTTCTCGCCGGCGCCATCGTCATGATGGCGACCCTGTTCGGCCAGAAGCTGCCGAACCGGTACAAGAAGCAGGCGTACGAGTCGGGCGGTGCGCCGCTGGGTGACGCGAGGCTGCGGCTCGACGTGAAGTTCTACATGGTGGCGATTTCGTTCATCATGTTCGACCTCGAGACGGTCTTTCTGCTGCCGTGGGCCATCGTGTCGCGCGAGTTCGGCGCGCAGGGGTTCGCGGCGGCGATGTTCTTCGTGACGGTGCTCGTGGTCGGCTTCATCTACGAGTGGCGAAAGGGAGGCCTCGAATGGGAGTAGACCAGGGAGTCCCGGGTGTCGTGGCGTCGCGGCTGCAGTCCGCGATCAACTGGGCGCGCAAGTTCAGCCTCTTCCAGTACCCGTTCGTCACGGCCTGCTGCGGCATGGAGTACATGGCCGTCGCCGGGAACCGCTACGACGTGGCGAGGTTCGGCGCGGAGATTCCGCGGTTTTCTCCGAGGCAGGCCGACCTGCTCTGGGTCGTCGGGACGGTGAACCACAAGCTGGCCCCCTTCCTGGCCCGCATCCACGCGCAGGTCTCCGACCCCAAGTGGGTCATCTCGTTCGGCGTCTGCGCCTCGACCGGCGGCTTTTACGACAACTACGCGACGGTCCAGGGCATCGACAAGATCATCCCGGTCGATGTCTACATCCCCGGCTGCCCTCCCCGCCCCGAGCAGGTGCTCGACGCGCTGATGATGCTGCAGGACCGCATCGGTCGCGAGGCGTGGGACATGCGCCGGCCCGCCTCCGACGTGGCCCCGGTGCTGACATGAGCCGGGCAGCGCTCGACAGGCTCGTGTCGCGGTTCGCTGCTGACGTCCTCGAGACTTCGGACCGG
>JBILLP010000330.1:0-4563 GCA_044376025.1 Bradymonadia bacterium | reverse complement strand
GCGAGGCCTACTACCGCGACTTCTATGCCTACGGTGCCTCGCGGCTCGGCACGCGCGAATTCGTCACGATGGTGCGTCCCTACGACAAGTCGTACGGCTTCGAGGGCCGCTTCTTCGCGCGGCCCGAGCACGCGCCCGTGGCGTGGGTCGGCGACAACCGGCGCGACTGGCTCGGCCTGTCGGATGCGCTCGACCACATGTTCCGCAGCGCCGCGGCGGGGTATGTCGTCATCGGCAGCGACGTGGGCGGCTACCTCGACCGTGACGACCTGAACCTGACCGACGAGATCCCGTTCGACATCGACAATTTTCTCGTGTGGACGGCAGTCGGCGCGCTCTCGCCCTTCATGCAGCTCCACGGCCGCGCGAACCTTGAGCCGTGGAACACCGGCGAAAACCCCGAGCACACGGTCGAGGTCTACCGCTTCTGGTCGAAGGTGCACATGGCGCTGCGCGACCACCTCTACACGCTCGCCCAGCGTGACTACGCCGGCGGCGCGGCGTTGATGACCCCGCTCGGCGACGAGTCCTCGTGGGCCGGCGACTACCGCTACCTGCTCGGCGGGTCGCTGCTGGTGGCGCCATGGCTCGACGCGACCGGCGTGCGCGACGTGGCGCTCCCTGCCGCCGCGACCTGGTACAACCCGTTCGACCTGTCGTCGCCGGCGGTCGCGGGCGGCCAGACGGTCCCGGCAGAGGCCGCCTTCCCCGACCGCATCCCGGCCTACCTGCGCGGCGGGGCGGTGGTGCCGCTGCTGGAGCCCTACGCGTCGGCCGCCTGGAGCCTGCCGGAGACGACGGCGACCCACACCTGGCTCGTGGTCGGCGACTCGAGCGGCTTCGGCGAGCTCGAGGGCGACGCGGGCGACCGGCTGCGGCTGACGCTGAACCGCCTCACCGACCGGATCCGGCTCGACTTCACGGGGCTTCCGGGCAGCCAGCGCGTCTGGGTGCGGCTCGCCGATGGCGACGTGGTGCGTGGGGTCGAGTCGCGCGGCACGCCGCTCACCGCCTCTGCGAGCGCAGCGGAGCTACCGGGCGACCGCGACGGCTGGGCGTTCGATGCGGCGACGCGGAGCATCGTGATCGCCGCCGACGCACGCGGGGCGGCGAGCTTCGAGCTCCTGTTCGGAGCGAACTGACGCGGCGGCCGAGGCGCGCTGTGCCTGAACGACGAGGTGTCATGGCAAAGGCAAGGATCGCGGTGCTGTGTGTCCACGGGATGGGAAACCAGCCGGTCGGGTTCGCCGACGGGATGATCGAGGAGCTCCGGACGCGCCTCAAGGACCGGGGTGTCAATCCCGACCTCTTCGCGTTCGCCCCGGCCTGGTGGGGTCCGATCATGGAGGGCGCGGAGAGCAAGCTGTACGCGCGGCTCTCGCGGGGCGCCGACCTCGACTGGGCGACGCTCCGCAAGGACATCGTCATCAGCGGCTTCGGCGACGCGCTGGCCTATGTCGGGCCGCCCAACGGGCGCTCCGAGGTCTATGGGAGGATCCACGATGTCCTCCGCGCGGCCCTCGAGGACGTGAAGGCAGAGCTCGAGGACCCTGACTCGACGCCGCTCGTGGTGATGGCGCACTCGCTCGGCTGCGCGATCGCGTCGAACTACATCTGGGACGCGCAGAAGGGCGTCTTCGCCCAGACCGCAACAAGTGGGTTCTCCCGGTGCCAGACCCTGCTTGGGCTGGTCACCTTCGGCTGCAACCTCCCGCTGTTCACGCTGGCGTACAAGCCCAGAGACATCATTCCCATCAGCCGCATGGGGACGGGGGTCGGCGCCTGTTTCGATCGGCACACCGACGTGCAACAGCTCTCGAAGTGGCTCAACTTCTACGACCCCGACGACATCCTCGGCTATCCGCTCCGGGGGCTCAACCGCCACTATGCCGACGCCGTGACGGCCGACATCGCGATTGACACCGGCACGATCCTCGGGGCCCATACCGACTACTGGACCGACAACGATTTCACCACGCCGGTCGCAGACTACCTGGCGTCGATCGCGGCGGCGCTGCCCCCTTCGCGGGGGTGATCACACCCCCGAAGCGGCCCCGAACCGCTTCTCGAACAACACGCGCCAGGCGTTGTCGTACAGGAACTTCTCGAGCACGCCCGGCTTGAGCTGCAGCTCACGCGCCTCGTTCACCGTCCGCTCCATCGACAGCACCGGGTGGTCCGAGGCAAAGAGGATCTTGTCCTTGCCGCGCGTGTTCATGAAGGTCGTCAGCTCGGCCGGGAAGTACTTCGGCGCGAAGGCGGAGGTCATCAGGTAGAGGTTGCGGTACTTGAGCATCAGCCGGATCGCGACGTTCCACCAGGGGTCGGCGCCGTGCGCCATGATCACCGTGAGCTCGGGGAAGAAGAGGCAGACCTCGTCGAGCAGGATCGGATCCTGCGTCCGAGCCGGCGCCGGCGGCCCTGGGATGCCCGTGTTCACCGAGATCGGCAGGTCGAGCTCGGTGCACTTGGCGTAGACCGGGTAGTAGATGCGGTCGTCGAGCGGCACGCCGACCATGAAGGGGATCACCCGCGCGAGCACCACCGGCTCGTTGCGCGTCAGCGACTCGAGCGCGCGCACCGCCTGCATGCCGTTGCGCGGGTCGACCGAGGCCGACAGCACGAAGCGGTCCGGGTGCGCGGCGCAGAAGGCCAGGGCCTTGGGGTTGGGGTTCTCCGCCTGCGTCGAGATCACCGACCGCTCGACGCCGAGCCGGTCCATGTCGTCGAGCAGCGGGCCCATCTCGACGTCCTTGAAGATCGCGTCGGGCCGCTTGAAGTAGTCCTCTGCGACGCGGACAAGCCAGCTCGGCCTGGCCATGGAGCCCATGTTGATGTTCACGAAGGTGTCGATCGCGCGCGGCGTGGTCGGGGGCGTGGTCGTCATGCGGAGGCTACCTCGAAGCGGTGGAGACGGAGCGCTGATGCGGGTAGAGCGAACCCGTTGGCCTGCCGACGCATCCCTTGCGGCGGGGGGCCAATCGTGTTCTAAGCGAGAATTGAAACATGTTCTAGTCGGCTGTGCATCGCACCCGCCGATCCGAACGCCCACAGGAGTCGCCGATGGAAGTCGCAGTCGAATCGCACGAGAGCCTCCCGACGCTTCCCCGTGGCCGCGTCGAGGCGGAGTCGGTCCCGACCCACGAGGAGCTGGTGGCGAGGGCGCACGCGCTGGGCCCGAGGCTCCGGGAGCGCTCCGCGGCCGCCTGCGCGGCCCGGCAGCTCCCGCGGGAGACGATCGCCGACTTCATCGAGGCCGGCTTCTTCCGCATCCTGCAGCCCAAGGCCTGGGGCGGCTACGAGCACAAGCCGCAGGTCTTCTTCGACGTGCAGATGACGATCGGCTCCTACTGCCCGTCGTCGGCCTGGGTCCTCGGCGTCGTCGGCGTGCACCAGTGGCAGCTCGCGCTGTTCGACGTGCGGGCGCAGGAGGAGGTCTGGGGCCGAGACAACCGGGTGCTGATCTCGTCGTCGTACATGCCGGTCGGCAAGGTGACGCGCGTCGAGGGTGGCTACCGGCTGTCGGGGCGCTGGGGCTTCTCGTCGGGCAGCGAGCACTGCGACTGGGCCTTCTTGGGTGCCTTCGTGCCCGGGCTCGACGGCAAGCCGCCCGACATGCGGACCTTCTTGGTGCCCAAGGGCGACTACCGCATCGAGGACACCTGGCATGTGTCGGGGCTCAAGGCGACCGGCTCCAACGACGTCGTCATCGATGACTGCTTCGTGCCCGAGTACCGCACCCACCGCTTCGCCGACGGCTTCACGCGCCGCAACCCCGGGCAGGTGCTCAACACCGGCACGCTCTTCCGCATCCCCTTCGGCCAGCTCTTCGTGCGGTCGGTATCGACGACCTCGATCGGCATCCTCGCCGGCGCGATCGCCTCGTTCAAGGAGGTCGCCATGAAGCGCGTCAGCCGCGCCGATGGCCAGCGGACCGTCGAGGACACCCACGCGCAGGTCGCGCTCGCGCGGGCCAGCTCGACGCTCGACGAGCTCAAGCTCGTGCTGCGCCGCAACATGGACGTGCTGTGGGAGGCGGCAGAGGCCGACCGCGACCTTCCGATGGAGCAGCGTGTCGCCTTCAGGCTCGACTCCTCGATGGTCGTCGACAAGACGCTGCCGGCGATCGACGCGCTCTTCACGGCCATGGGCGGCAGCGCCATCTTCGTGTCGAACCCGATCAACGGCTTCTTCCAGGACATCCACACCGCCCGCGCGCACTACGCCAACAACCCGGACAAGCCGGCGCGCAACCTCGGCGGCGTGATGCTCGAGCAGAAGACGACCGACTACTTCCTCTGACCCGCGCGCCGGCACCGCCGGCCCACGCCCCGCGACGGACGCCCGCATGTCGATTCAGCAGCTCGGTTACCTCGGCTTCGAGGTCCAGGACCTCGCCGCCTGGGAGACCATGATGACCCAGGTCATGGGGCTCGGCGTCTCTGCGCGGCGCCCCGACGGGGGCTTCTCGACCCGGCACGACTCGTGGGCGCACCGGCTGCACGTCACGCCCGGGCCGGCCGACGACGTCGCCTTCGCCGGCCTGATGCTCGAGTCGACCGA
>JBILLP010000017.1:0-13856 GCA_044376025.1 Bradymonadia bacterium | reverse complement strand
GCCCGTCGGGCCCCGGTCCACACACCTGCCCGGTCGCATCGCAGCGGGTTCGCCCGACCGAGAGCCCGTCGTCGGCGCAGGTCACGAGCGTTGAACCGACGCACCGGGTGCTGGCGGGCTCGCAAACCAGCCCGGCATCGCTGCCGGTATCGGCGGTCCCGGAGTCGGTGGTCCCGGAGTCGGTGGTTCCGGAGTCGGTGGTTCCGGTGTCGGTGGTCCCGGAGTCGGTGGTCCCGGTCTCGGTGGTCCCGGAGTCGGTGGTCCCGGAGTCGGTGGTCCCGGAGTCGGTGGTCCCGGAGTCGGTGGTCCCGGAGTCGGTGGTCCCGGAGTCGGTGGTCCCGGTATCGGTGGTCCCGGTATCGGTAGTCCCGGTATCGGTGGTCCCGGTATCGGTAGTCCCGGAGTCGGCGACCGTGGTGTCGTCGCCCGCGTCGACACCGGTGTCGCTGCCCGGGTCGGTGTCGTTGGTGCCGTCTGCGTCGTCACCGGGCGTTGAGGAGTCGCCCTGTGCCCCGTCGATCCCGGTATCGAGCGAGATGGGCACGTCGAGTCCGCCGTCGGAGAGCGAATCGGCGTCGCCGCCGTTGCCGCCGGCATCGCCGCCTGCGTCATCGATCGGGGTGACGGAGAACTCTGACGACGAGGTGGGCTGCGAACCGCAGGCCGCGAGCGCCAGCAACAGCGGGAGGGCGGTGGTGTGCTTCATGGTACGATCCTGCGGCAGTCGGCCGCGAACAGAGGACGCCGGATTGTATGGAGAAGCCCGCCTGCACGCAATCGATGCGTGACCACCACGCCCCGAGGCGCCCCGTTCAGCGGGCGGCGCGAAGCAGCTCGTTGACGTGGTTCCAGTGGATCGTGCTGAACCAGGCGTCGATGTAGCTGGCGCGCAGGTTCTGGTACTTGAGGTAGTAGGCGTGCTCCCACACATCGACGCCGAGGATCGGGGTGTGGCCGCGCGAGATGGGGCTGTCCTGGTTGGCGGTCGCCTCGATGAGGAGCTTGCCGTCGCGGCCGACCGAGAGCCAGCCCCAGCCGGAGCCGAACTGGCCGATGGCGGTCGCCTTGAGCTTCTCCTTGAGGTTGGCGTAGCTGCCAAAGACGCTGTTGATCTCGTCGGCGACCGGGCCGGTGGGGTCGCCACCGCCGCCGGGGCCCATCACGTTCCAGAAGAGCGTGTGGTTGAGGTGCCCGCCGCCGTTGTTGCGGACCGCGTTGCGGATATCCTCGGGCACCGCGTCGAGGTTGGCGATGAGCTCGTGGAGCGGCTTCTCGTAGAGCGCCGGGTGCTTGTCGAGCGCGGCGACGAGGTTGTTCACGTAGGCGGCGTGGTGCTTGCCGTGGTGAATCTCCATCGTGCGGGCGTCGATGTAGGGCTCGAGCGCGTCGAGCGCGTACGTCAGCGACGGGAGGGTGGGCTTCTGCGACATGATCTGACCTCCATGCGGCCCGCTTCGGGGCTCGGGTAGCAGCGATGCGGGCAGCTAAGGGGGCGGCTCCCGGGTGTCAACGCGAGCGACGCGGTGACGAGGCGCGCCCGCCGTGGCGCGGGCAGGCGGCTCAGCCCTTGAACTCGGGGGTGCGCCCCTCGAGCATCGCGGCGACGCCCTCGTCGTGGTCGGGCGTGTTCTGGGCGATGCCCTGGTAGGTGGCCGCGAGGTTCAGCGCGGCGTCGAGCGTCAGGTCCCACGACTGGTAGACGGCGCTCTTGGCGAGGCGCACGGCGAGCGGCGCGTTCGCGGCGATCTTCTCTGCCCGGCGCCGCGCGTGCGCCAGCAGGTCGGCCGGCTCGACGATCTCGTTGATCAGGCCGATGCGCTCCGCCTCGATCGTGTCGATCAGCCGGCCGGTCATGACCATCTCGAGCGCGCGCGGAAACCCGATCACACGGGCGAGCAGGTAGGCTCCGCCGTCACCCGGGATCAGGCCGATCTTGACGAACGACGAGCCGAACCGGGCGCCGCTGGCCGCGAGCCTGATGTCGCACATGCAGGCGAGGTCGAGGCCGGCGCCGACAGCCGGCCCGTTGATCGCGGCGATCACGGGCTTCTCGAACCTCGCGAGCCGCCGCGGGATGCGCTGGATGCCCCGCATGTACCGGCTGCGCAGCCGCACCGCGTCGCCCTCGAACATGCCCTCGCGCTCCTTCATTAGCTTGAGGTCTCCGCCTGCGCTGAACGCACCGCCCGCGCCCGTGACGATCACGCAGCGCACGTCGTCGTCCTCCTCGGCCTCGTCGAAGATCTCGACCAGCGAGTCGATCATGCCGTCGCTGTAGGCGTTGCGCGCCTCGGGACGGTTCAGCGTGATCGTCGCGATGCCTTCGGACTTGTCGTACAGGATGTCGGTCAGTTCCACGGGAGCCTCTACTCGGGGTGGCATCGGGGGTGCGGGCGGCCCGCGCCACGGGTCACGGTGCGATGGCGCCCCTGCCTAGCCCTCGGCGCGGCGTCGTCAATCGAGGACAACGGTCCGGGCTGGCGCGCTGCGTCATCGCTCACGGCGCCGAGCCGTCGCCCGAACCGGGCGCGGCGGATTGCCCTGAGCCGTCTGGGGGCGTCCCCCGCACCAGGCGCAGCACCTCGTGCGAGCCACGGTCGGCGACCAGCAGCTCGCCGTCGCTGTCGGCCCCGAAGGCCACCGGCATGAAGCCCTTCTGCGCGTACACCTGCTCACGCCTCCAGGTGCCGTCACCGGCGTCGCGCAGCGCCCAGATGCGACCGGCGCAGAAGTCCGCGAACAGGTAGGCGCCCGATAGCCAGTGAAGTTGGCTCCCCCGGTAGACCAGCCCCCCGGTCACCGAGCAGCCCTCGTCGTGGCTGTAGGTGTGCACCGGCAGCGTGATGCCGGCCCGGTCGCAGCCCTCGCTCGGCTCGAAGCAGGCGGAGCCCTCGGTGGTGTCCCAGCCAAAGTGCAGCCCGCCGACCCGAGGAGCCGGCACCCGGTTGACCTCCTCCCACTTGTTCTGGCCGACATCGGCGATCCAGAGGTCGCCGGTCGCCGCGTCGAACGAGAACCGCCAGGGGTTGCGGAGCCCGCGCGCCCAGATCTCGGGCGGGGTGCCCTGTGTGCCGACCCATGGGTTGTCGGCCGGAACGGCGTAGGTCTGCTGCCCGACGACATCGATGCGGAGCATCTTGCCGAGCAGCGACGACATCGACTCCGCGTTGTCCCACGGATCGCCGCCGCGGCCGCCGTCGCCCATGCCGATCCAGAGCATGCCGTCGGGGCCGAACCGGATCTGGCCTCCGTTGTGGTTGGCGGCAGGTTGTTCGATGCGAAGCACCTCCGTCCGCGTCGATGGGTCGGCGACGGTGCCGTCGGCATTGGTCGTGTAGCGCTCGATGAGGGTCGCGCCCTCGGGGTGGGCCGCCTGGGTGTAGTTGATGTAGAGTCGGCGCGTGGTGGTGAACGCCGGTTCGAAGGCGAGGCCGAGCAGGCCCTGTTCGCCGCCGAACTTCACGCGGTCGCCGAGGTCGAGCAGCGGGGTGTCGAGCAGCCGGCCCTGGTCGACGATCCGGATGCGCCCGGTCTGCTCGACGATGTAGAGCCTGGCCGGCATCCCGGGCGCCACCTGGATGTCGACCGGGGCAGAGAACGCCGCGACGACCTCGAGGGCGATCCGCTGGTCGCGGGGCCGCGCCGTCGATGCGGGCGGATCGAACAGCTCGGCGATCGCGGCGCGGCGCTCCTCCTCGGCGAGCAGCGCGCGGTACCTCCAGGCGGCGACCGCGGTCACGACGAGCAGGACGAGCAGCAGGGGCCGGCGCCGTTCGCGGGCCGCCACGGGCCGGTCGCGCTCCGCCTGCGGACTCACGCCTGCACCGCGCCCGGGCTCCTGAAGCGCCCGTAGAGGTCGTCACGCCAGTCGAGCAGGTCGGCGAACTCCTCGCAGAGCTGGTCGTGGGTGAAGCAGCGGCGCGAGGCGGGCCCGAGCCTGGCCCACGGGGCCGCGGGCGGCCTGACCATCTGCAGTGCGGTCGCCATCGCCACATCGGCGTAGGTGAGCCGACCAGCGAGGTGAAAGCCCCCGCCGACGCCGATGGCGTGTCGCGACGCCTCGAGCGCGCGGCGCATCGCCAGCAGCGCGACGTGGTCAGCCGTGTCGTCGAGCCGGTACTTGCGTGTCAGGTAGGCGACCCCGGTGTCGGCGAGCGGCAGCAGCAGGCCCCGGAGCCGAGGCGGGATCACCGGCGGCAGCATCTCGCGTCGCGCCTCTGCGTCGCCGGCGACCCTGCGGGTTGCCAGCGCGCGACCGGCAGAGAGCACCGACTCGCTCCGCTGGTTCCACTCGTCGATCGCGGCATCGAGCCCGGGCCCGAACAGGAGCGCGCGGCCGCCCTGGCGCTCGGCCCACCGGGCGATGGCGAGCGAGTCATCGAGCGGCTCGCTGGCGCCGACGACGACCGGCACGGTCAGGTGCCCGGTCCAGCGGCCGAGCTGCATCCGCAGCATCGGCTCCGACAGCATCGGGATGTACTCGACGCGTCGAAGGTCGACCCGGTGGAGGTCGAGGGCCCAGCGAGCCTTCTCGGACCAGGGTGAGAAGCTGGCGTGGTAGAGTGTGGGTCGGGGCATGGTCGGGTCCCGGGGAGTGGGGCGCCCCGACGCGTCAGCGGGGCAGCGACCGCCGGATCGCCTCGAAGGCGTCGGCCGCCTCTGCGCACGAGGCGTACCGCTGCTCGGGCCGCTTCTCGATCAGCTTGAGGATGACCTTCTCGAGCGCCGGCGGGATGTTCGGGTTGAGCTCGCGCGGCGGCTTCGGCGCCTCGTTGAGGTGCTTCATCAGCAGCGGCACCAGCTCGGGGTGCTCGAAGGGCAGCTTGCTGGTGAACATCTGGTAGGCGGTGATGCCGATCGCGTAGATGTCGGTCGACTGCGTGACCGAGCTGAAGCCGCTGATCTGCTCGGGCGACATGTAGTCGGGGGTGCCGGCGATCATGTTGCCGACGGTCATGCCGGGGCTCTCCTGCCGCTTGGCGATGCCGAAGTCCATGACCTTCACGGTGCCGTCGGAGCAGACGAAGATGTTGTGTGGCTTGACGTCGCGGTGGACAACGCCGCGCTCATGGGCGGCATGGAGCCCTCGGCAGGCCTGGGCGAGCCAGTCGAGGCCGCGCTCGAGGTCGATCGGCTTGCCGACGTAGTTGTTGAGGTCGCGCCCCTCGAGCAGCTCCATCGAGATGAACCGGTAGCCCAGGAAGGTGCCGATGTCGTGGAGCCGGATGATGTTGGGGTGCGTCAGCTTTCGCGAGAGTGTGAGCTCCTGCTTGAAGCGCGCGATGAGGTTCTCGTCGTCGGTGGTCTGGGTGAAGACCTTGATGGCGACGTGCTCGCCGAGCTCGAGATCCTCGGCCTTGAAGACCGAGGCCATGCCACCTTCGCCGAGCTTCTTGCCGAGCTTGTAGCGGTTGGCGAGGATGGAGCCCTCGTTGAAGCCGGTGAAGTTGGCGGGCGGGGCCTGGTGCCCGGCGGGTGCCGGCTCGCGGGTCGGCGCCAACGGTGCGGGGTTGGTGCCTGGCTTGATCGCCGGCTGCTGCTGGCTGGGCGCGGCCTGGCCCGCGGGCTTGGCCTCTGCGGGTGTCGAGCGGGCCTCGGCAGGCCTCGACGGCGCGATGACAGGCGTGGGGGTGGCTCCGAGGGCGCGCGTCCGTGAGGCGACCGGCGGGCTCGACCCGGGCCGCGGCGGAAGGTCGGGGAGCGCAGGCAGGTCGGGCAGGTCGGGCAGGTGCAGGTCGAGGTTGCCCGGCCGCTTGCGCAGGTCGGAGCCTGAGGCGCGAAAGGCCTGCTCCTCGCGGAGGATCTTCTCGTACACCATCGCCGAGCCCCGGGACTCCTTGTCGATCTGCTCGACCCGCTCCCGGGCGTCGCGGTAGTCGGGCACCGCGTCGAGCAGCTTCACGAGCGCGTCGCGGGCGTTGTCGGCGAAGTCGTGGCGCTGGTAGAGCCGCGCCATCTCGTAGAAGGCGTCTGCCTCGCGCGTCGACCTTGGCGGGTCGCGCAAGAAGCTCGTCAAGAAGTTCTCGAGCGAGAAGTCGAGGTGGTTGAGCTGCGAGGCGAGGCGGATCGCCTGGACCGCGGCCTCCCGGTAGCGAGCGTCGTCGCGCGGAACGCGGCAGAACTGGTCGAGCGCCTTGCCGGTCTCGCCGAGCTCGATGAAGCAGAGCGCGCTCTCGTAGGGCTTGGCACCATCGGAGAAGAGCTGCGCTGCCTGCTGTATCTGCCCGAGCAGCCGGGACATGCGCGCCGCGTCGGCCAGCATGCGGAGCTGCAGGTAGGCTTCGAGTGCGAGCTGGTGCTTGCCGTCGGCCTCGAGCCTGCGGGCGCCGTCGGCGTTCATCGCGGCCTGCACCTTGCCGACAGCCGGGGGCGGGGGCGCGAACTGCCCGACCTGGCTCCGCTTCTTGAAGTCGGCCTGGAGCCGCTGGGCGCGCACCGGGTCTCCGAGCTTGGTCAGTGTCTCGACGGCGCGCGGGACCTCACCGAGCCAGACCATGAGGTCGATGCCGAGGTCGACCTGCTTGCCCCGCGTGAAGCAGATGGCGGCCTTGAGCAGCCTGGCGCGGCCGTCGGCGTTCAGGGCCTCGATGGCGCGCGGATCGATCTTGCCGCCGATGACCGTCAGGCCGAGGTTGTTGAGCAGGTACCCACCGGCCTCATCGGGACGACCAGCCCTGAACATCAGCCGTGCTGCGTCATCGGCGGCCGCCGCCCGGTGATAGGCATCGATCGCGGCATCCGTCTGGCCGCGCTCCTCGAGCTGTCGGGCGGTCTGCAGCAGGCGTTGGGCTTCGGGATTCGTCATGTCGTCGTAGAACGGGCCGCGCGGGTGCGGGGCGGCTGGGCAGCGAATCGAGTCGGAGGGCCTAGGGGCGGCAATCGCTCAGCGGGAGGGGGGCCGGTCAGTGGTCCTCAGGCAGGTCGAGCGTCATCTGTCGCAGGTGTTCGGGGTCCTTGGCAATACGGAGCGCATCCTCGACCCTGATCTGGCCCTGCATCACGAGCTGCAGCAGGCAGGTATCGAGGCTCAGCATGCCCGAGCCGGCGTTCTCCGCCGACTGCAGCAGGCCGTCGATCTGGTGCACCTTGCCCTCGCGGATGAGGTGGCTCACCGCGAAGCTCTGCAGCAGGATCTCGAGGACGGCGACGCGCCCTTCGCCGCTGGCGCGCTTGACGAGGTGCTGCGCCACGATGCCGCGCAGCAGCACCGAGAGGATGCCGCGCACCTGCTCGCGCGCCTCCTCGGGCGAGGCATCGACGATACGGTCGATCGCCGTCGCCGCGGAGTTCGTGTGGAGCGTGCCGAAGACCAGGACGCCGGTCTCTGCCGCCGACAGCGCAAGCTGGATCGTCTCGAGGTCGCGCATCTCGCCGACGACGAGCACGTCGGGCGACTCGCGGAGCGCAGACCGGAGCGCCGCCGAGAAGGACTCCGCGTGCACACCCACCTGGCGCTGCGTCGGCAGGCTGCGGATCGGCTGGTGGATGAACTCGATCGGGTCCTCGACCGTGATGATGTGCCGAGCCTGCCGCCGGTTGATCTCGCTGACGATCGCCGCGAGTGTGGTCGTCTTGCCGGCGCCGGTCGGCCCGGTCACGAGCACGAGGCCGTTGGCGAGCTCGGTGAGCTTTCGTACCGCGGGCGGCATGCCGAGGTCATCGATCGACGGGATGCGCTCGGGGATGATCCTGAAGACGGCGGCCATGCCGCGCGCCTGCTGGAAGTAGCTCGCCCTGAAGCGGCCGAACCCGGGGAGCGCGTACACGAAGTCGTACTCGAGGCTCGTGTCGAAGCGCTCGCGCTGCTCCGGCGTCAGGATCTCGAGCAGGAAGCGCTTGGTCTCCACGTCCGACATCGCGCGGAAGGGGAGCCTCAGCAGGTCGCCGTCATGCCGGATGGTCGGGACAGCGCCGGCGGAGAAGTGCAAGTCGCTGGCAGACTGCTCCACCACCAGCCGAAGAAAGGAGTCGATGCGTGGCATGTTCGCCTCGTCGCCGGAGGGCCCGGGTCAGGACCGTGTGGAGGGAGGCGCGCCCGCACCCGTGGTTGACGCCGTGGGAGCCACCGCGGGCCCGGTCCCGGTCGCGGCCGGGGGACGCGTCCCGGTCTCGAATTCGGCGACAACGGCTTCGAAGTCCTTCTTGTTCACCGCGCGCATGTAGCCCTCCTCCGACGAGATCATGCCGGACTTGAAGAGCCGGACCAGCTCGTAGTCCATGCTCTGCATGCCGATCTCGCGCGAGGTCGCGACGATGTTGGGGATCTGGTAGGTCTTGCCCTTGCGGATGAGGTTGGCGACCGCGTCGTTGTTCAGCATCACCTCGAGCGCGAGCGCTCGACCTGACGCGTCGCGCCGCGGGATGAGGTACTGGCAGGCAACCGCGCGGAGCGAGTTCGACAGGATCGACCGGACCTGCGGCTGCTGCCCGGCGGGGAAGGCGTTGATCATGCGGTCGACGCTCGTGTCGGCCGAGGCGGTGTGCACGGTCCCGAAGACGAGGTGGCCGGTCTCTGCGGCGGTGATCGCGAACTGGATCGTCGTCAGGTCGCGCATCTCGCCGACCAGGATGACGTCGGGGTCCTCGCGCAGCGTCGCGCGCAGGGCGTTGGCGAAGCTGTGCGAGTGCGAGCCGATCTCGCGCTGGTTCACCATCGCCGCCTTGGGCGGGTGGATCACCTCGATCGGGTCCTCGAGCGTGACGATGTGCCGCGGCTGTGTCCGGTTGATGTAGTCGATGATCGCCGCGAGCGTTGTCGACTTGCCCGAACCGGTCGGGCCGCCGACGAGCACCAGCCCGTTCTTGAGGTCCCCGAACTTGGTCACCACCTCGGGCAGCCCGAGCGACTCCATCTCGAGGATCTCGTTCTTGACCACCCTGAAGACCGCGGAGAGGCCGCCCGCCGCCTTGAAGACGTTCACGCGGAACCGAAGCCCCTCGCTCCTGACCTCGTGCGAGAAGTCGACGTCGCGAAGCTGTCCCAGCGACTCCTTCTGCTGCTCGGTGAGCTGGGGCAGCAGCAGCGCCTCGACCTGCTCGTTCGACAGCACATTGTTCGCGAGCGGGATCATCTCGCCCATGCGCTTGATGTAGGGCTTGTGGCCCGCCGTCAGCATGAGGTCGTCGCCGCCCGCCTTGACCGTGGCGTAGAGCAGCCGGTCGAGCGTCGACAGCGACTTGACGACCGTCATCGAGCTGTCCCGAAGGTGGGCCGCCATGTTCCACCGCTCGACCAGCTCGAGCGCCAGCGTCCGGATCTTGTACTCGGTGTGGTGCACCAGCTCGAGCACTACCGGGATCTCGCTGCCGTCGTGCAGCTTCTCGAGCGCCTGCAGCGAGGCGAGCAGGAGGTCCTTCTCGTCGGTCTCGAGCAGGCCCGCCAGGATCGGTGTCGCGGAGTGGTCGCCGATCTCGACGAAGGCCATGATGCCCGTCAGCCGGAGCTCGGGCTCGCGCGACATCAGGTCGGCGATGTAGGGGATCGCGCGCGGGTCCTTGAGCTTGCCGATCGCCTCGACCGCGCGCTCACGCACCCACCAGTCGGGGTCGCCCGTCGCCGCGCGCACCAGCGCGCCGAGCGCCGCAGGGTCGTTCAGGCGCATCAGCATCTCGATCGCGTACCGCCGCACGACGTCGGACTCGTCGCTCAAGAAGCTCACCACGTGCCGCGTCAACTGCGTTCCGGCCATCTCGACCAGCGCGTCGGTGATGCGCTCGCGCACCCACCAGTCCTCGTCGCGCAAGAAGCGAAGGAGCTGCGGCCACAGCCGGCCCTCTGCGTCGCCGACCTTGCGGGCGACGTCGGCCGCGATGCGCTTGACCTCGACGTCGCGGCTGCGGAGCAGCCAGAGGATCGTGCGCGCCACGTCGAGCCGCCCCGCGCGCGAGAGGTTCTGCAGGACCTCTGCGCCCTTGAGCCGCACCACGAGCTGCTTGTGGTTCAGCGCCTCGGCCAGCAGCGGCAGCACGTCGTCGGTCGCGATCGTCTCGAGCACCTCGAGCACCGCCAGGCGCACCGACCGTGGTCCGTAGCCGAACTGCTCCCTCAACACCCCGATCGCCCGCAGCGAGGTGAAGCGCCCCATCGCCCGCAGCGCCGCACACACCGAGGTCACCGGCAGCTTGCCGAGCCTCGACCCGACATGGACAATGAACTCCTCTTCTTCGGCGACACGGCCGAAGGCTGCGATCGCCTCGTGCCTCACCTGCTCCAGGGGGTCCTCGAGCACCAGCACCATCGCCTCGAGCGCACCTGCGCGGTTCTTGGCGACCATCTCCGCGTTGCCGAGGTGCTGCAGCGCCTGCAGCTTCTCCTCGGAGGTGCCGACCCGCAGCGTCGAGTGCAGCGCCGGGATCGCGTGGTAGCCGGCCAGCGCCACCAGCGCCTCGATCGCCTCCGCGCGCCCCGGGAAGTCTGGCCGGCCGCACAGGTCGACGAGCTGCCCGAACATCGTCTTGCCGCCCACCCGTGCCGCAAGCGCCGCCGCCGCCTGCCGCACCGCCGGATCGGCATCGCGGAACAGCGCCACCAGCTCGCCGTGGAACGCCACGTTGTTGCACTTCTGGGCCACGTCGACGAGCACCTTGCGCAGCACCGGGTCGGCGCCGCGGATCGCGCGAAGGTAATGGCTGAACAGCTCGCGGTGGCGGACCTGGTCACCCAGCCGCTGAAAGACCGCGCACCGGATCGAGTGCGACCGCGCATCGACCGCCGCGCGCCGATCCAGCAGGATCTGCAGCAGCGCCAGCATGTCCTGTGGGTCGGCCTGGCCCACCTGCGCCAAGAAGTTCTCGACCTCTGCCGGGCCCGCCCACATCGCGGCCCGAAAGTCTCGTTGAAGTTCTTTGCCTGCGAGCATGGGGTCGGGGTGGCTGGTCAGCGCGGGATCAAGCGCCGGAATCGTGTGTAGCGAACCTTGATCGAGGTGGCAAAGAAGCGCGGCAGTTCGTTCACTTCGGTGGCCCGGCCCGCAGCCCACCCGCCTCCGTGTCACTCCACCGCCACACGGCCGCGGCACCTCCCGGCGCCGTGCGGGTGTACACGCGTCGCGACGCCGCGACTACTCCGGGCAGGCGCCCGGATCGAAGACGATCGTCGTCACGTCGCCCGACCCGCCCGAGCTCCCCACCGGGCAGAAGGCCGAACGCACGTTCGAGGCGCTGCGCAGCGTCCCGAAGTCCACGCTCCGGAGCCCCACCAGCACATCGTAGCTGTCGGCCGCTCCCGACGGCTCATTGCTGCACCACTGCGGACCCAGCTCCCACACCACGATCTCGTCGCCCGTCTTGAACTCGAAGCCCGGATCGAACGACACCACCGCGAACGCCTTGTCGTCTCCCATCGACCAGTAGGTCTGGAAGGCCTCCTCGGCGCTCGGCTGGTCGACCGCGCACTCGCCCGGCGCGTCGTAGGGCATGCTGTCCGTCGGGCCGGTGATCGCCGACACGTCGAGCGTCTCGTTGATGGTCCCCGTGAAGGCCCCGCGGCGCTGCGCCTCGACCGTCGTCGCGAAGAAGAGCGTCGCGCCGCGCCGGCGGATCTCGATCGCGTCGATGTCGGGGCCAGGGTGCCTCGACAGCAGCGAGGTGTTCGCCGTCGAGGTCGAGACGATCGCCACCAGCGTGTAGTCGGTCGTCACCGGTGCGGGACCTTGCGAGGCGCACTGCCCGAACCGCTCGCCCTCTGCCAGCAGGCAGAGGTAGCCATCCTGGCAGTCGAGGTCGTCGCGGCAGCTCGTGTAGCAGGTCTCACCGTCGCACCCGTAGCCGCCAACGCAGTCGGTCGCGACCGTCTCTGCCGTGCAGGCGGTGCCGGCGTCAGGCGTCGGCCCGACCTCGGGTGTGGTGTCGACCGTGCCGGAGTCGGTGGTTCCGGTGTCGCCGCTGCCGTCGACCGCGCCGGTGTCGGTGGTGCCGGTGTCCTCGTCGTCGTTGTCGTCGCGCTGGTTGCGGGGCGAGACGTCGGAGCTGCAGGCCGCGACCAGCAGGAGCGGCAGCAGGGGTGACAGGGCAGGCCTCGTCGGGCGGGCGGGGCGGGTCGATGCGGTCAAGGGGGCCTCTTCGGCGAAGCGCCTCGCGGGGCGAGGCGCGCGGTCTGGAGCGGCAGCGGCTGACGAGGCGCGCCCGTGGGGGGGCGATCCGGCCGCGGCCACTCCTCGCCTGCCTAGCGACAGTGCCGGTTGAAATGAAGCCGCACCCCGACGCTTGCGGCGCCGGCCGGCGCGTCGCTACCTTGTCGGCCGCTCCCCCGTCTGGTGATGCAGCGCGATGAAGTTCACACGGCCACTCCCGACCGACGCCAAGGTCCGGTCCGCAGCGAAGGCGGAACGGGAGGCCCGGTACACCGTGCGCCCGGTCACGCCGCCCGCCCCGCCCGTGGTGGAGCCGCCGCCCGCGCGGCGCCGCCCCGAGCCGATCACCGAGCCCCCCAAGCGCATCTATGCGCTGAACAAGCTCGAGGAGGCGGCCCGCCGCGGCCCGATCGGCGATCGCGAGGTCGAGACGCTCGCGCGCCTCTGGCCCGGTAGCTCGCCCGAGGCGGCTGCCGCGCGCCTCTGCTGGCAGGTGGCGCACCGGCCCGACGAGGGGCTCCGGGCGCTCGCAGCGACCGACGGACCCGCGACGCAGGCGCTCGAGCAGGCGCTCTCGCCGCTGCAGCTCGCACTCGATGACCGCGCCTTTGCCCGGCTGATGCAGGTCGTCGAGTTCGACGGGGACTGGGTCGCCGAGGCGCGGCTGCTCCGGCGGTGCGCCGCGCTGGTCTGCGACGGTCGAGACGACGAGGCGCTGCGGCTGCTCGAGGGCATCGAGGAGTCGTCTGCCCACCTCGACCAGGCGCGGCTGCTGCGGGCGCTGGCGTCGCAGGTGGCCGGGCGCGACGCAGAGGCGGAGCGGCACGCAGAGGAGCTCCCCGCAGACGGGCCGGCTCGCCGCGCCTGGGCACAGCTCCACGAGGCCTGCCGCCAGGTCCGTGGCCGGCCCGCGCTGGCCGAGCTGACCGAGCTCGTCCGCTCCGCGCTCTGGCGCTAGCGCCGCGCCGACCTGCCCGGGCGCCTGCCTGGCGCCGCCGGCGCGTTCGCCGGCGCGGGCGGCTCGGCCGCCACGAAGGTCACGCGGCCCGCCGACACCGTGATCGCCCGCGACTCCTCGAGCGCGTCGATCACCCCGGTGATCTCTGCCTCGGACAGCTTCTTGCCGAAGACCTGCAGCACCGACTTGACCAGCGCCGGGATCGTCCGCGACTCCGCCACCCTGCCGCTGCGCACCGCCTCGAGATAGATCGCCGCACGCTCGTCCGCCGGCGGGCCCTCGACCGGCGCCTCGACGAGATCCTCGATCCGCGGCGAACGCGTGCACCCGACACCCCGCGAGCGAAGGTGATGCACCAGCGGATCGAACCCCGAGTCGCGGCTGACGATGTGGAACTGCGCCGTGGCATCGGTCGCGGCGATCTCGCCCATGTAGAATGCCACGTGGAAGTCGAGCGCGTTCTTGCCACTCCCGCTGATCCGCACATACCGGGCGCGCTCGCCCAGCCGCTGCAGCGCCATCGCCAGCCCGACCGACAGCTTCGACTGGTGCGCGCCGACAAAGAGCACAACCTCGAAGGGCCCCTGCTCGATCGCCAGCAGCGACTCGGGCTGGACACTCTCGAAGTCGATCAGCACGTAGGTTGTGGTCAAGCGGGGGACTCGTCTGTTGGCGCGGAGCGCGTGGAATGGCGGGGCGCGACGCAGGCTCCCCGCCGCGGAGCGTGGCAGCGCCGTCCGGCCGGCGCAAGCGAGACCGGCAACTCGACGGCGACGCACCTTTGCCGCGCGTCGAGGCATCGAACCACCGGTTCGGCCCTCGCAGAT
>JBILLP010000329.1:0-4586 GCA_044376025.1 Bradymonadia bacterium | reverse complement strand
GACGCCGGGGGCGATACCGGCGGCGATACGGGGGGAGACACCGGACCGTCGCCCACCTGCGAGCCCGGGGGGTGGCCCACGAGCATCCAGCCCGGCCTTGCCGCCCCGGCGAGCTTCGAGGTCAGCGGGCGCGCCGTGTCCCCCGCGGATCGCTTCGGCACGAACCTGACGTACGACCTCACCTGGAACATGACCCGTGCAGGCTCCATGGAGCCGACGATCACCCGGTACTGGGGCACCGTGACCGCCGGCGACGCCACGTCGTTCACCGACGACGCCTCCCCGACGACCGGCATCTGGGATACCGTCGCCGACGGCTTCTTCGATGGTGCCACGGTGCGGTTCTACCACGACGATGGCGCGGCCGTCTCGCTCGTGCGCACCGCGACCATCGACCGCTGGCAGGCGGTCGCGCCCCACCGCGTGACGCTCACGAGCAGCGGCCGGGCGCCTCAGCCCGGTGAGGTCTACCGCGTCGACATCGTCCGCAACGACCCGCCGATCGACCGCATGTCGTCGCGCATGACCTGGGTACCCCAGATGGCGCCGTGGCGGACGCTGGGCAACGGGCGGGTCTATCGCACCGCCGACGTGCCGCCCGTCGACGGCGGAGCCACCTCACTGCGCATCGAACCGGCGGGCGACGGCACGGTGACCGGCGTGTTGCAGTACCGGTTCCACTACCCCGGCAACGGCTGGTACCCGGTATTGACGCCGGGAGAGACCTACACGTTTGCCGCCTGGCTGCGCGCCGACGCCCCGACGAGCGTCACCATCAGGCTCGACAGCCGGTACAACCTGACACGGACGCTCTCGGTCGGCACGACCTGGCAGCGCCTGACCTGGGACATCGTGGCCCCCGCCTCGCTGACCCCCGACGCGCCGGTCGCCGCAATCTACATCCAGGGAAGCGGCGCACCCTTCTCTGTCGACAACGTGACCTTCGTGCCGCAGGGACGCGACCCCTACGCGCTTCGTGACGACGCCGTCGCGGCCCTGCAGGCGTTTCGCGGCGGGCCTCTCCGCGTCTGGGCCGGCCACCAGAATGGCGCCTGGGGACAGACGGTCGACAACTGGACACAGTCCGAGGCGATCAACGCCAACAGCTGGTCGGCCGACAACGGGCCGATCGCCAACGCGCCCCTCAAGCTGCCCACCGCCCTGTCGCTCGCGCAGCAGACCGGCATGACCCCGTGGCTGATCGTCGGGCCCTACATGACCGAGCAGGAGTGGCTCGACCTGGTCGAGTACCTCGCCGGCCCCACAAGCACGCCGATGGGCGCCCGCAGGGCGGCGCAGGGTCGCGCCGAGCCGTGGGCGACGGCGTTCGGGGAGATCCGGATCGAGTTCTCGAACGAGCCGTGGAACTCCATGTTCACCTGGTCGCAGGAGGCAGGCGCCTACGGCCGCACCGCGCAGCACTTCTTCGAGATCGCACGCTCGAGCCCCCACTGGCCGGCGCTCGAGGGGCGCGTCCACCTTGTGCTCGGGGGCTGGAACCTGCAGTCGGGCGCGACCGGCTACGGCGCCGTTGCGGCCCGCAATGCACCGCTGGCCGACTCGGTCGACATCGCAGGCTACATCGGCGGCTGGGAGCGAGGCGGCTCGGCGGGCACAACCGTCACCGACGCCGGGTTTGCGGAGCTGCTGCGCTACGGCCCCGACACGCTGCTGCCCGAAGCGGCCGCCCACGCCCGCACACTCCGCGCGGAGAGCACCCCCACGCGGCCGCTCTCGCTCTCGGTCTACGAGGCAGGGCCCGGCTACGGGCTCCCGTCGCCGGGTCGGCGCTGGGACGAGGTCACCGAGGACTACGGAAAGAGCCTCGCCGCTGCCACCGCCACGCTCGACTCCTTCATGGGGCGAGCTCAGCTCGGCGCGGTGGCACAGGCCTACTACCTCTTCCAGCCGGGCCCCAACTGGGCGTCGCACAGCGCCTTCGAGCAGGGTTTTGTGCCCTACCCGACGTGGCAGGCGCTGCAGCTCCACAACGAGGTCGCGGCGGGGAGCCTGCTCGCTGTCCACACGGCGCAGTCGCCCACCGCCGCCGACGGCGTACCGCTCGTGCAGGTCTATGCCTACCGCGACGCCAACAGCAGCGCCTCGGTCATCGCTGTCTCGAGGCGGCTCGATGCCGCGACGCCGGTGACGATCAACCTGCCCTTCTGCAGCGCGTCGGGGGGTGAGCGGATCGTGCTCGGCGGAGACCCGCGCGCCAACAACCGCACCGCGTTGAACGTGGCCCCGGTGCGCACGGCGCTGCCACCGCAGACCAGCAGCCAGCTCACCGGCGTGGTGCCGGCGGGGGGCATCGTGGTCTGGCGCTTCGACCATCCCGTCGGAACGGTTGACGCACCCGACGGCCAGGTGTGGGTCGCGCAGGCGCCGTGGCAGGCCGACCCTGCCGATGTGCCGCGCGTCGAGTTTGTGCTGCACAGCGCCCGCCCGCTCGAGACGCCGCCCGCCATCGGCGACCTCGTGCTCACTGCCCCGGCCGGTGCCGCCATCTCGGGGGTGTCTCCGATCGACGGCAGCAACGACGGCGCCTTCAGGGTGACAGTGACGGGCATGAGCGAGGCCGGGGCGGTGTCGGTCCAGCTTCGCGAGGGCGTGACGCGCGGCGGCGCCCCGCTCGTGCCGGTTGCCAGGGGTGACTCGACCGTCTCGTACGCGCCGCCGGCCCCCGAGGACCGGCTCTTTGCCTACAGCGGCTTCGACCCGGGCCCGTCGGGAGAGCCCTACCCGAGCCTGATCGCCGGCATGGCCGACGGCTTCGGGTGGAGCGCACCCTGGTACATGCAGAACTTCAACCCTGCCTCGCCACAGGCGTTTGCGCTGTCGAACGCGCAGCCGCCCGTACGCGGCGGCCTCGCCGCCACGCCCTGGTACGCAAGCGGCGGCCTGAACTACCAGACGGCGGGGCGCGTGCTCGACGTGACCGGGGCGCTCAGCCACTTTCAGGCCTTTGGCAGCAACCCCGCGCAGGTCGGGCTCGACGGCACCACCGTCTGGGTGAGCGCCCTCGTGCGGCGAGACAACGCCTCCGCGGACCGCTTCGTGCTGGCAACGTCACCCAACGCGCTCCCGCAGATCCAGGGAGACTGGCGCGCCGCGGTGGGCGTCTTCGGCTCGGACTCGGTGCGCTCGGGCATCGGCACGGTCTGGACGCTCCGCTCCGTCGTGGGCGGCGCCGAGCGGCTGGCGACGACCACACACCTGGCGACCGTCGGGCAGACGGCCCTTGTCGTGATGGCGCTCCGCTTCGGGACGACCGACCACGTCTCGCTCTGGGTCAACCCGGAGCCGGGCGCGGTACCGGGCCCGCCTGATGCCGAGCTCGACGGCACCGACCTCTCGTTCAGGACCATCGCCCTCTACCCAGGTCGCAGCGCGGGCTTCGGCACGATCGACGAGGTGCGCGTCGGCGACAGCTTCGTCGCGGTGACGCCGGCCCCGTGACACCGTCGAGGTGCGAGGCCCGCGCACCCTTGCCGCCCGGGAGGCATCTCCATCGGGTGATGACGCTACTGCCGCCACCCCCGGCCCGATCCCCGCTCCGCACGCTGCTCGCCGCGCTCGCGCTGGGTGTGGTGCACGTCGTCTCCACCGGGTGCGCCACGCTGCCCGCCAAGCCGGACGCAGCCGCAGCCGTGCTCGACATCGACCGCATCGTGCATGCGGAGGAGTCGACCGAGTGGCTGATCGACGACGAGGAGTTCGCCGACGCGCTGCCGCAGGCGCTGCGTACCGTCTGCCAGCTTCGCGATGAGACCGCGACCGAGGCGCGGCAGTGGCTCTCGGAGCGGATCGAGCTGCTCGGAGGCCCCGCGCGGCAGCAGTGGGAGGCCTCGCACGACCTGTCGGGGCTCAAGCCGGTGCTGCGGGCGGAGCGGAGCCTGGCGCTGTTCGATCGTGCCGTGGCGCAGCGCGAACGCTGCCCGTTCTGGCTCGAGCAGACCGGGGACTTCAGGGGCATGCATGGCGAGGCAGACCGGTTCGTGCTGCTGATCGAGAGCGGCGGCCGAGCGATGATCCAGTCGGGGGCCAGCGCGGGCATCAGCGGCGGCGGCAGCGGCAGGCTCCTGGCGGGGGCGGGGCTGGGTCCACGGTGGACCATCGCGGCCGGAGGCGAATTCGGCGGCGGGGGCCTGCTGCCGGTGGCGGAGCGCCCCGGCGCGGTCGAGGCCTACGTGGTCGGCGCCGCGCCGGTGCTCGCACGCCTCAACGGAGCAAACACCTTTCTCGACTTCGAGGCCGCTCCGGTCATGCTGCGCCCCCTTGGCGGCGACGACACCTTCGCGGGCGCCCGGATTGCGGTGGGGGCCGGATTGTCGACGCTCCGGGTGCGCGGGTTTCGCCCACACTTCGTCGTTTCGCTCGCCTTTGAGCAGTACCTCGACGACGACGCGCCGATCACACGGTCGCTGAGCCTTGCGTCGCGCGTGTCGCTGGCGTGGGACCCGTAGCGCATCGCGCCTGGACCCGACTGACGAGCCGGTGGCCCGTTCGAGGCGATTGACGCCACGGGCAATGTCCGGCACGGGACGCAGGGCCGAGCTGCGGCCCCGGATCCGTCGACACCGGAC
>JBILLP010000327.1:0-4598 GCA_044376025.1 Bradymonadia bacterium | reverse complement strand
GGCCGCTGTGGCGGGATCCCCGATGCGGTGGCGGTCGATGAGTCGGGGCTGTTGTTCGAGCCGCGCGACGCCAACGCCCTCGCGCGGCGCATCACGATGCTGCTCGGCGACCCTGGCATGCGCCGGAGGCTTGGCGAGGGTGGTCGGCTCCGCGCGCAGGAGTTCAGCGCCGAGGCCTTCGCGCTCCGCTGGGACCAGCACCTCGAGTCGGTGGTCGAGTCATGCACGTCGCGCTGACCTGCAATTTCTCGCCCTGGTCGCCCTACTCCGGCGGCGGTCAGCGGTCGACGCACGCGCTGGCGTCGGCGCTCTGCCGGCTCGGCGTCGAGGTCTCGGTCATCTACACCAAGTCGCTGCTCGAGGAGATCGAGCCGACGACCCCGCCCCCCTACCGGCTGATCTGGGCGCCCTTCATCGGCCTGCGCAGCCGGCGGCAGGCGCCGCTGCGTCCCGCCAACGCGGCGCCCGTGGCCTGGGCGCTGCGCGAGCTCCACGCCGCCTCGCCGATCTCGGTCGTGCACGGCCAGGGCGAGGAGTGCGCGCTGGCCCCGACCGCCCTGCCCGACACCCCGCTCGTGGTCACGCCGCGCTACCCCGACTACCCCGACCGGCTGAAGTCGCACCGCCGCGGGCTGGCGCGCGCCTCGGTCTGGCTCACCGACCCCAAGTACCTCGTGCTCGGCGAGGCGCTGCGGCAGGCCGACCTGATCTGCCCCACCAGCCATGCGGCACGACGCCTCGTCGAGCAGGCCTTCGGGCTGCCGACCGACCGCATGGTCGTGGTGCCCAATGGCATCGAGGCGAGCTTCCTCGACGCCGCGCCGGTCGACACGCAGGCCCATACCGACGGCGCGATCGTCTACTTCGGCCGGTTCTCTGCCGAGAAGGGGCCCGATACGCTGGTCGAGGCATGGGGGCGGCTCCCGGTCGACACGCGTCCCCGACTCGTGCTCTGCGGGCGCGGTGAGCTGCTCGCACCGCTCCGGGAGCGCGCCGACGCCCTCGGCGGCGCCGAGCAGGTCACGCTCCGCGGCTGGTGCGAGCCGCCGATCATGGTGCGCGAGCTCCGGCGCGCCCGGGCCGCGGTCATCCCCTCGCGCGAGGAGAGCTTCGGCAACACGGCGGCCGAGGCCATGGCGGTCGGCGCGCCGGTAGTGCTGAGCCGCGCCGGTTCGCTACCCGAGGTCGTCGGCGACGACTCGCTCGCGCTCTGGTTCGAGCCGGGCGACGCCGGCGGCCTCGCGCGGGCGCTCGCGGCGCTGCTTGCCGACCCCGTCGCGGCGGCGGAGCGGGCGGCGCGCGCCCGGGCTGCGATCGCGCGCCGGTTCCGATGGGATTCGGTCGCCGAGCGATTCCTCGAGTGCTACGCGGAGGCGCGGCGGCGGCACGTGAGGGCTCCTTGACGGCTACGGGGCCCGCCGGCGACGAACAGACGATCCGCCGCGGCGCCGCGGCCACCTACGGCGGCTACCTGCTCAAGGCCGCCTACCCCGTGCTCTGGGTCGCCATCGTGCACGCGGCCGGCGCCGCCGAGGTCGGCACCTTCATGGCCGGCCAGGCCGCCGCGATGTGGGCGGCGCGGGTCGCGCTGCTCGGCTTCGACAAGGCAGGGCTCTGGTGGACCGCCCACACCGACGGCGCCGAGCGGCTCGAGGCGCTCCGCGGCAGCGCGCTCGCGGTGCTCGGCGGCGCGGCACTCGCGTCGCTCGCGATGTGGGCGGCCGCGGCACCGCTCGCGGCGACGCTGCAGGTCTCGCCGACGCTGATCCGGGCGCTGTCGTGCAGCGTGCCGGCGATGGTCGCCTTCGAGTGGACGGCCGGGGTCGCGCAGGGCCTCCGCCACACCGCGACCCACATGGCAGCGCGCGAGCTGGTGCTGCCCCTCGGCTTCGTCGCGCTCGCGCTCGCCGGGTTCGCCCTCGAGCGCTGGCCCCACTCGACCGTGCTCGCCGCGTCATGGGTGGTCGCCAACCTGCTCGCGGCGGGCCTCGTGGCCTTCGCCGCGCGCGCGCTGCTCGCGGCGACGCTGCGGCGCGGACCTGTCTCGCTGCCCCGGAGCTTCACCACCTATGCCGGCCCACTCTGGCTCGCCGAGCTCGCCAACTCGGCGCTGCAGCGCCTCGACGTGCTCGCCGTCGCTCACTGGCACGGCCCGGCCGCGGCCGGCGTCTACGGCGTCGTCGCCCAGTTCGGAAACGCGGTCCGACAGATCCGCCGCTCGTTCGACCCCGTCGTCTCGACCGTGTTCGCCGGCTACACCCGCAACCGCGACGCCGAGGCGATGCGTCGCACCTACGGCTATGCGGCGCGGCTGCTCATCAGGACGCAGTTTCCGGTCTTTGCCGGGGCGCTGCTGCTGGCGCCCTGGATCTTCCCGCTTCTGGGCGGCGACTTCGCGGAGGGCTCGACCCCCTTCACGATCTTCGCGGCGACCTGGATGCTCACCGGCGCGATGAGCCTGACCGGCGTCGTGCTCACGGCCGTCGGCCACAGCCGCGCGGCGCTCACGCTCGTGGTGGTGGCGCTCGCCGCGCAGGCGGCGCTGCTCGTTGCGCTCGTTCCGCAGCACGGGCTCGTCGGCGCGGCGCTGTCGGTGTCGGGCGCCTATGCGCTGCAGAGCCTGCTCCAGGTCTGGCTCACCCGACGCCACCTCGGCTTCGCGCTGGCCGACGACGCGCTCGTGCGGGGCGGGTTCGCGGCCGCGGCGCTGTCGGGCTGCGCGATCGGGGCGGCCCTGCTCCTCGACCCCGCGTGGGGCGTCGCGCCGCGCATCGGGGCGGCTGCCGTGCTGTCGGCGGCAGCCTGGTGGATCCTCGGCCGACCGCCGGCCGCGACGCGCTACCGGGGCGCCACCGAGAGCGCGTAGGCGGCGGGTGACTCGACCTCTGCCACGAGCACACGGCCACCCCCGACGACGAAGCTCCGCAGGTTGCGCAGGCCGGTCAGCTCAACGGCATGCGTCGACTCCGGCGTGGGTGTCCAGACGACCAGCTCGCCGGGGGTCGCCATCGCGTCGCCCTCGATGCGCGTGGAGCCGGTCTCAAGGTCGTTCTCGATGCGCGTCAGCCTGCCCGGCGCGGCACGTGCGAAGCCACGCGACAACACCCGCATGAAGGGCGTGGTCGGACCGCGGTCGACGTCACCGGGGCAGCCGACGGTGTGCAGGTGCACGACCTCGAACTCGCCCGTGGGGCCGATCGAGTGCGGGTCGCCGCAGGGCTGCCGCCACTGCCACCAGGCGCCGTGGAGCAGCCGGCGGTCCTCATCGGCGGCGTAGCGTCCGACCTTCTCGAGCGTCGAGTCCGACGTGTCCCAGAAGCCGTACTCGCCGATCCAGGTCGGCATGCGCAGCGTGCGCGCCGCGTTGAGGTAGAGCTGGTTGGCGAGCTCGATCGTCAGCGCCGCGCCGCCGAGCGCGATGCTCTCTGCGTAGTTGTGCGGCGCCGACACCACGTTCGCGAGCGGCACACCGATCGCGGAGCGGCTCGGCACGACCACGCCGAACGAAGGGTCGCCGGCGGGGATGGCGGGCTCGATGAAGAGCAGGTGGTCGAATGGCGCGCCCGACTCCGCGGTGCGGATCGCGGAGACCGTCGCGCCGAGCAGGTCGTTGTAGAGCGGCGCGAGCAGCGCCGCGGGGCGCGAGACTTCGGGCTCGTTGAGCAGGTCGTAGCCCGCGACCTCGGGCCGGCCGGCAAAGCGCGCGGCCACGGCAGCCCACGAGGCCACGAACCGGTCTCTGATGCCGTCGCGGTTGTCGTAGAAGGCGTTCCAGGCGTTGCGGACGGCGGGCGAGGAGTTCCGGTCGCCCGAGATGCAGGTCGACGCCCCGTCGGTGAAGACCGCCCAGGCCGGGGCGCCGTCCCAGCCCTTGGCCGGCGTGGTGCCCTCGGGGCAGATCTCGCCGGGCGGGGTCGAGATGAAGGCGGAGTAGGCGTCCTGGTGCATGTCGATGACGGTGTGGATGCCTCGTCGTGCGGCCGCCTCGACGTACGACTCGATGCGGTCGAGGTAGCCCTCGTCGATGACGCCGCGCTGGGGCTCGATGCGTGACCAGTGCACCACCAGGCGGATCACCGAGACACCCGAGGCGGCCATCTCGTCCCAGTCGGCGTCGGTGGTCTCGAGGGTCGGGGGGCTGTCGGGGTTGCCCTGCCAGTACTCGCCGAGCGAGGTGATGTTGACGCCGCGGAGCAGGGTGTCGCGCCCGCGGTCGTCGACGATCCGGAGGTCGTCGCGGGTCGACAGCGGCCGGAGCGCGAAGGGCCACGACGCCTCGGGCTCGTACGGGGGCGTCATGTCGGGCCCGAGGTCGGTGCCGGTATCCTCGCCACTCCCGCTGTCCTCGCCGCTCCCGGTGTCGGCGCCGCTGTCCTCGCCGCTCCCGCTGTCGGCGCCCGTGCCATCGCCCGTGTCGGCGCCCGTGTCGGCGCCCGTGTCGCGGGAGCAGCCCGTGGCGGCGAGCAGAAGAGCGTACCTGAGCAGGGAGCGGGTGATTCGAGCCATGGGAGCGCCACGCGAGGGAGACGGTGGCGCCCTACCCGAAACCGGCGTCTGCGTCGAAGGGCCGCGGGCCGTCGTGGCGGTCAGGCCAGGCG
>JBILLP010000328.1:0-4598 GCA_044376025.1 Bradymonadia bacterium | reverse complement strand
TCGCCGTCGATGTCGGGGTCGCAGGCGTTGCCAAAGCGGTCGCCGTCTAGGTCGCGCTGGTCGGGGTTGGGCACGGCGGGGCAGTTGTCGGTCGCATCGCCGATGCCGTCGCCGTCGGTGTCCTTCGTCGCCTGGACGCCGAAACACTCCGGGCGTCGGTCGACCTCCTCCTGGATGATGGCCAGGTTGGCCTCGACAACATCGAGGTGGCGCAGCGCCGGGAGCACCTTGCCCCTCGACATCTCGTACTGCCCGAACTCGAGGTGGGTCTCGGCGAGCGCGATCTCGCGCTCGAGCCGGCAGCGCAGGGCCGGGTCGTGGAGCCGCTGTGTCTCGAGGTCGGCCGTCGCGGCCCGCCCGGGCAGCTGAAGCCCACCGCAGGCGCCGAGTGCGGCGAGGCACGCCACTGCGATGAGGGGCAGTGCAGAGCGGGCGGCCGCGCGCCGCCGAGCGTCAGCGAGGCCGGCCATTCAACCCACCATCCTCGTCGCGCCGCGGCCGGTTCTGCCTCATGCGGTCCATCGCCCGACGCGCCTGCTCGATGGCAAGGTCGGCGTAGGCCTTCGCACCCTTGAAGTCCGAGTAGCTCCACTGCTCCCGGGCCTTGTTGAGGTAGGCCTCCGCAGAGGTGAGCTCGTAGACCGCGTCCTCGGCGCCACCCGCAGCCCTGACGGCCTCGACGGCGTCCCTCGCCTGCAGCAGCGGTGAGGTCGAGGCGATCGGGCCACAGCCCACGACCGCCGACAGCAGCCCCGCGACCGCGAGGACGACGCCATGTTGTGACCGCCTGTTCATCTCGAGGCACTCCGCGGCGGCGACAGCTCCGGCAGGCACCACGCACGCCGAATCAACCAACAAGGGATCCCGTCAGGGGGCAGCGGTTACCAAACCCGAAATTCCAGTGTCAAGCTTGGATGTGAAGCCCAGCGCCCGACGAGGAGCCGCTGCCCAGTTTTCGTTGGTCAACCCGACCTCTTTCGACTACGCGGCGATAGCCATGGAGAGTTCCACCGCACGCTGTCACCATTGTGGCGCACCGGTCGTCGTGGCGGAGACGTGCGACCGTTGCGGGGCTGACCTGCTGCCGCAACGCTCCCAGGACCGCTGGCTATCCCGAGGAGACCGCGTCTTCTTCGAGCCCGTGGAGCGGAGCGCCCCGTCGGCGGTGCCGCTTTGGCACACGGCGACGCAGCCGACACCCGTGGTCGCCGGTCCAGCCTCGTCTGCAGAGCCCGAGTCGATCGCGAACGCCCGGACCATGCCCCCGATGCCGGCCGTGGACCAGGATCCAAACGAGACGCTCCCCTCGTTTGCCCGGACCTCGCCGAACATGGGCTTCGACGCCGCGCTGCTCCAGGCCGTGCCGGCGCCGCCGCCAGCCGGCGGCGACACCCTGGCGCTGACGCTCCTGGACCGCATTGAGCATGACCCGCGGCGCAGGGTCTGGCGCGCGGTGGACCCGCAGGGGGCGACCTACGTCGTCGAGGAGCGCAGCGTCGGCCGCGTCGGCATCGACCCCTTCCTGGTCGATGTGCTGCCCCAGCTCGTCGACCGGCCGGTGGGATCATCGCGGCACGGTGACCACGAGCTCCGCGTCTTCAGGCGCAGCGACGGCGAGACCCTCGCCCAGCGGCTCGGCCGTGATCGGCCGCCTGCCGACCTCGAGTCGATGCTCGGCTGGCTCCGCGGCGTGGCGCGGCTGCTCTACGATGTCCACACCGCCGGCTTCGCGGTGCTGCGGCTGGCACCGGCACACGTCGCCTTCAGGGGCGACGGCACGGTCGGGTTCGAGGGGTTCGAGGGGTTCTACCCGCTGAGCCTGCCCATCTCTGCGCGTCCCGGGGTGCTCGGCTACATGCCGCCTGAGGTCGCCGACGCCGAAGGGCCGGTCATCGTCGATGCCCGGCAGGACATCTACGCCTTCGCGATGCTCGTCTACGCCTGCATCGCCCGGCGTGCTCCCCCGGCCTGCGCCGAGTCTGGCTTCACGCCGGTCCTCGCCCCGCGCGACTTCGAGCCGGCCTTCCCGGTGGGGCTCGCCCCCTTCTTCGCCCGCTGCGCCGCGAGCAACCCTGCGGTGCGGCCATCGAGCGCCCTCGACGCCCTCGCGCTCCTTGAGCGCTGCGTCCGGCGCATCCTCGACGGGGCCAGGGGTGAGCGCTCGACCGTCTACCTGACGGCCTCCTGCGAGACGCACCCCGGCATCCAGAAGCGACTTGTCCAGTCGACCAACCAGGACAGTGTCTTCTGCGCCGTGGAGCCGGACCGCAACGCCGTGCTCATGGGCGTCTCCGACGGCGTCTCGACGGCTGCCTACGGCAGTGGCGACATCGCCTCCGCGCTCTCTCTTCGCCGTTTCAGGCGGGCGTGGTCCGAGTTCGTCGAACAGCCCGGGCTCTGGGACCACGGCGCCGCTGCGGAGCGTCTCGCACTCGCCATGCAGGAGACCAACGCCGATATCGTCCAGTACGTCAACGAGCGGTTCGCCCCGTTTGGGGGTGAACCCCAGCAGGTCATGGGTTCGACCTGTGTCGCGATGTTCGCCAAGGACCATCGCGCCATCATCGCCTCGCTCGGCGACAGTCGGGCCTACCTCGTCCGCGAGGGCATGATCGAACAGATCACCCGCGACCACAACCTGATGACCCTCGGCATCATCGACGGCATGCCCGCGCACATGGCGGTCACGATGCCCCAGGCCTCCGCCCTCGCCCGCTGCCTCGGCATGTTCGAGATCGACCCCGATGGGCAGCTCGTCGCCTCCCTCGTCAAGCCCGACATCTACTTCGTCGACCTGCTGCCGGGCGACCGCATCCTCCTCTGCACCGACGGTCTCACCGACTACGCGGGTGACTCGGAGGCAGCGGCGGAGACCGCCATCTACGAGGTGCTGATGCGCGAGCCGACGCCCGAGCTCGCCTGCCTCGACCTGATCGTGCTCGGCAACCGCGGCGGCGGCGGCGACAACATCGGCGTCGCCGTCTGCGTTGTCGGGGAGACCCCGATCTCTGCCGCGAACGTCTTCGATGACCACGAGGACGACGCGACCTGATGCGCGGCTCGCAGTGGTGACCGTGGCGAAATTTTGCCGCGCGGGCCGGTACGCACGATGCTGAGGCTCCCTACCCCTTCGTCTGGGAGCCGGTCATGATGCAGGTCGAAGTGCTTGAGCGGCGCAAGCTGCGGAGCAATCAGTCACGCCAAGCCGCCAAGCTGCTCATTGAGAGCCTCGCGGAATCCCATGCGCTGCGCCTGCTCACGCTCGCCGATGCGAGCGGCCTCCCGCTGTCGGTCGCCGGCAGCGCGGTCGAGGCGGAGGTGCTCGCCGCCTACGCTCCGCTGCTGTCGAGGACGCTCGACGCGATCTCGCGGGAGAGCATCGTCGACAACCTGTGTGCCCAGATCGACGGCATCACGTGGGAGCAGATCAGCGTCCGGTCGTTCGACATCAACGGCGACCTCTTCTACCTCATCGCCGTCGGCGCTCCGGGCGCCACGAAGGACATCGCCCTCTACAGGGCGATCACCGGGTGCCGTCGCATCCTCGGCGGCTGAGCGACGCCCAGCTCCGGGTGCTCAGCGACCGGGGCTCGAGTCGACATACTCGCGGCAGCGCTCCGCGAAGGGAGAAGACGGCTCGGCGTCCGCACACTCCCTGAACAGTGCGACGGCCCTGTCGACGTCACCCTCCGCGATGAGGAGGTTTGCGAGGCGGTAGCGCGGCTCCGCGTACTTCTTGCATGCGGGGCGGTCGAGACCAGCCTGGAGCGCACGCTTGGCTTCGCCGAGCTGGCCGAGCACCTCGAACGTGTGCCCCTGGTTGTTGTAGGCGAGGCAGAGGTCGGGCTGGAACCGGATCGCCGACCTGAAGTGGTCCAGCGCCTCGTCGTAGCGGTGCAGGTTGAAGAGCGCCCAGCCGAGGTTGTTGTGGGCGGTCCCGGGCGTCCGGTAGGTCGGCTCGCGGGTGAGCGGCTCGAAGGTCTGCGACGCGAGCTCCCAGTCCTCGAGCTCGAGGTAGGCGGTGCCGAGGTTGTTGATGACCTCGAACCACCCGGGCCTGAGGCGGAGCGCGGTCTGGTACTCGGTGACAGCCTGGTCGAGCTCGCGGCGGCCCTGGAAGATGAAGCCGAGCATGAAGTGGGCTTCTGCGTTGTCGGGATTGAGCCGGAGCGCGGTGAAGAGTTCCTCGATCGCCTGCGGGATCTCGCGGGCGCGGAAGTGCCCGAGAGAGAGCTGGTAGTGGAAGTCGGACTGCCGGAGCTGCTCGTCACGCTCGCGCTGGGCTCCGCCGCACGCCGTGCTGGCAGCGACGACGAGTGTCAGCAGCATCCGGGTGGCGAACGAGGGTCGGTGCATCGCGGTTCCGTGGGAAGGGTCGAGGTGGTCGGCCTTGGGCAAGCCGCCCCGGCGGACGCGTCGTTCGCCGCGGCGCAACCCTGAGGCGAAGTACCTGCGCGCCGATCCCCCGTCAACCGGGCGCAAAACTCAGCCGTTGTCGCTCCGAAGAGCCTCGACCGGCACCACACGCGCAGCCCGGAGCGCCGCCGGCAGGGTCGCGAGCAGGCAGAGCACAAGCGCGGAGGCTGCCGCAAAGAGGT
>JBILLP010000325.1:0-4605 GCA_044376025.1 Bradymonadia bacterium | reverse complement strand
TCGCCAGGCTCACCCATCCGGCACCGCGGACGGTCTCTGACGCCGGCTGCGGCGAGGTCGCGACGGCCGCGAAGAGCAGCGCCGTGATGATGAGCCCGTCGAGCACACGCTCGACCACGGCGGTCCCCAGGGCGGCCGTGAACGGGACGCCGGCACGCCGTGACAGCAGGTAGGGCCTGACCATCTCACCGAGCCGGAGCGGAAAGAGGATGATCGCGGCGAACCCGACCGCACAGACCGCGACCACCTCGCGCGTGTCGGTCGCCCCGAGCGGGCGCACGAGCAGAACCCAGCGCCAGACCCGCGCGACATGCACCGCAACGAAGCTCAGCGCGTAGACGACAACGACCCCGATCGGGGTCTGTGCGAGGGCGGCCACGATCGCGTCGAAGAGGGAGACGTCTCCGAGGTGCGCAGCCGCGTCATGCGCCATGCCGCGCAGGGTCGCCGCGAGCAGGGCGGCGGCGATCAGCAGGCTGACGACAAGCCTGACGACGAGGCGCCTCATGCAGCGCTCAGCGTCGGGGAGGCTTTGGTGGCCGGCTTTGCGCCTCGACCGGGCCGCACGGACAGGGAGCGCATCGGCGTGGCGGGGCAGATAGGGCGCGACGTGGAGGAGAGGGGAGGATCGGAATCGAACCGACGAATGGAGGCTTTGCAGGCCTCTGCCTTACCGCTTGGCTACCTCCCCAAGCGAGGAGCGGAAGGTATCGAGACGCGTGCGGGCCGTCAAGCCGGGATCCGCCCGGTGCGCGGCGCGCACACCCGCAGCGCGAGCAGCCGCGCCGTGGTCCCGGAGGCGCCCCCCTTGGATTCAGGCCCCAGACGGGTTACTCCAACGCGGGCCCCTGCTCACCTTGAAACCCGACTTCGGATGCCTCGATGAACCGAACCCGTCTCGCGCTCCCCCTGCTGGGCTCCTGGCTCTCCCTGGCCGCACTCGCAGCCTGCTCCGAAGACGCGAATCCGCGCAACGACAACACGTCTGACGATACCGCTGACTCGGGGCAGCAGGGCGACGCCGATGCCTCCGGCGATACCACCGTCGTGCCCGACTCAGCGGAGGACTCGTCCACCGACCCCGACGACACCTCGGACGACTCGGGCTCCGACTCCTCGGACGACAGCGACGGCAGCGGTGACCCGGACTCCGGCGACGATACCGATGCGACCGCGGACACCGACGACGGCGGCGGCGACGACACCGACGGCGGCGGCGATGCCGACACGGTCGATGAGGTCGACTCCAGCGACGACACCGACGCGGGAGGCAGCCCCACCTACCCGCTCGTGATCACCGAGATCATGAAGGACCCCTGCACGGTGGCGGACTCGTCAGGGGAGTGGTTCGAGGTCGTCAACGTGGGCGATGCACCGGTCGACCTCCGGGGCATCACGATCCGCGACGATGGTCGCGACAACCACGTGATCACCGGGGCCGCTGCCCTCCTGGCTGAGCCGGGCGTGCCCTTCGTGCTCGGGTCGAGCGCCGATGTGGCCACAAACGGCGGCGTCACGGTCGACTACGTCTATGCCAGCCTGCTGCTCGCCAACGGCGACGACGCGATCGTGCTCGTCGCTCCCAACGGCAGCGCCATCGACGCCGTTCGCTACACGCGCGATGCCTTCCCCAACGTGGCCTGCGTCTCGATGAGCCTCGACCTCGACGCGCAGTCGGCCGAGGGCAATGACGACGGAGCCCGCTGGTGCTCAGCGACGACCAGCTACAACAGCCGGGACTTCGGCACACCCGGCAGCGCGAACCTCGCCTGCGCAAGCGCCCCGGGACTCGCCGTCTGCCGGCTCGCCGCGCCGCTCGACGTCGAGGCGCGACCCGGCGACGCGGTCGGCTATCAGGCACTGCTCTCGATCCCCGGGCTCACCGACACGACGACCGGCGTCGACGCCAACCCGCTCGTGCTCGCCCAGGCCGGCTACGGCGCCCCGGGCACCACGCCCGACCTGACCTGGACATGGAGCGCGGCAGCCGGCGACGTGGCGTGGTCCGATGCGACTGCGAGCGGCTTTGACCGCTACGTGGCCAGCGTCGTCGCGCCTGCCTCCGGCAGCTACGACGCCGCCGTCAGGGTCTCGGTCGATGGTGGCCGCACCTGGACCGCCTGCGACCGCTCCGTCGAGGGCTCCGATGGCTCGGCCGACGGGTACCAGCCCGCCAATGCCGGGCGCCTGCGGGTGCTCAGCGCCTGTGAGCCGAACCCCTGCACGACGCCACCGGCGGCCACCTGCAACGCCGCGGGCACGGCCATCGTGACGTCGAGCGAGGGAACCTGCTCCGTCGTGTCGGGCCGCGCGAGCTGCTCCTACCCCACGAGCGAGACACCCTGTGACCCCGCCGACGTCTGCCGCGACGGCGTCTGCGTGCCGCGGCCGCCCGCTCCGAGCCTTCCCGGCGACGTGCTGGTCACCGAGCTGTTGCCCCAGTCGACCTCGGGCACCGACAACGGCGAGTGGGTCGAACTGTACAATACCACCGCAAACCCGCTGCAGCTTCGCGACTGCGTGCTCGGCGACGCCGGGACCGACGCCCACACCATCAATGCCGACCTGACGGTGCCGGCGCGTGGGTTCGTCGTGCTCGCCCGCAGCGCCGACCCCGTGGCCAACCACGGGCTCACCTTCAACTACGTCTACTCCGGATTCACGCTGCGGAACTCCGGCGACACCGTGCAGCTCACCTGCGGCGGCACCGTGATCGACGCCTACACCTACCCCGCGTCGCAGGTCTCGCTCGGTGTATCGATCCAGCTCGATGTCGACCGCTTCGACCCGCTCGCCAACGACACGGCCGACAACTGGTGCCCCGCACGGGCCACCTACGGCACCGCCGCCAAGCTTGGGACCCCCGGGCTCGCCAACCGCAGCTGCGCGCCAGATCCACTGACCCTGGGATGGTGCCGGCTCCAGGCGCCTGCGTCGCTGGTGGTCACCGAGGGAGCGCCCGCCACGTGGACCGGGCGGCTCTGGGTCGACGGCTTCACGAGCCTGACGCCAGGAATCGACGGCTACTCCAGGTTGCGCGCTCAGGTCGGCTACGCCGCCAATGAGTTCGACCCCAGGACCGCTCCGGCGGAGTGGACCTGGTTCGATGCCGCAGGGACGCCGCGATGGGACGGCGCCGCCGCAGGCGAGCCGAACAACGACCAGTACGAGGCGACCTTCGATGCGCCGGCGTCGAGCCCTCAGCCCTACGCGGTGGCCTTCAGGTTCTCGGGAGACAGCGGCAACTCGTGGCTCTACTGCGACCTCAACGTCGGCGCCGGCTCCGACGGCGCGCAGGATGGCTTCCAGCTCGGCAACGCCGGGGTGCTGACCAGCCTGTCTGCAGCGATCTGTGCGCCGAACCCCTGCAGCACGCCCCCGGCGAACGCCTGCGCTGACTCGGTCACGACGCTTGAGTACGCCGCTACCGGCGAGTGCGCGCCGCAGGCCGACAGCACCCCGCTCTGCACCTATGCCACGACCGGGCAGAACTGCCTGCTGACCGAGCAGGTCTGCCAGGCCGGAGGCTGTGTCGAGGCAGCGCCAACCCCGGCAGCCGCCGGCGACCTCGTGTTCACCGAGATCATGGCCGCCTCCGCGTCGGGCAGCGGCGACCGCGGCGAGTGGTTCGAGATCCACAACCCCGGGACGTCGCCGCTCGACCTCTCGCGCTGCGCCGTCGGGGACGGCGCCGCAGAGGTCCACGACATCGCAGGCCCGCTGGTCATCGGCGCGGGCGACTACCTCGTGCTCGCCCGCTCGGCCGACCCGGTCGAGAACCGCGGGGTCAACCCCGACTACGTCTACCGCGACGTCACGCTTGGCAACTCGGCCGATACCCTGCTGATCACCTGCGACGGCGTCGAGATCGACCGCGTGGCCTGGACCTCGGGGTTCGTGACGATTGGGTATGCGTCGAACCTCGACGAAGCCCGCATCAACGGCGTGGACAACGACCTGCAGGACAACTGGTGCGCTGCCCGGAGCACGTACGGCACCGGCCTCTATGGGACGCCCGGGGCCGCGAACACCACCTGCGCACCCATCGTGTACTCGAACATCTGGTGCCGGCTTCAGTGGCCCACCAG
The DNA here is from genome assembly GCA_044376025.1 of Bradymonadia bacterium. GTDB lineage: Bacteria > Myxococcota_A > Bradymonadia > REDH01 > REDH01 > JBILLP01. The sequence goes on along the minus strand of JBILLP010000325.1, from coordinate 517 downwards.
CACGGCAGCGACCGAGGGCAACCTGCTCGACGTGTATGGCCGCGTCTTCGTGGCCGGGCTCACCGACCTCACGGGCGGCAACGACCCCGCTCCCGGCCTCGTCGCGCAGGTCGGATACGGGGCCTTCTCGTCGAACCCGGCCTCTGCACCCGGCTGGAGCTGGTTCAACGCCGCACCCAACCCGACGTGGGTCTCTGCTGCCTTTGGCGAGCCGGGCAACGATGAGTATCTCGGCACGCTGACCGTGCCACCCTTCGTGGCACCGTCGCTGGTCGTCGACTACGCCTTCAGGTTCTCGGGAGACGGCGGCACGACCTGGACCTACTGTGACGTCGACGCAGGCGCGGGCAGCGACGGGGCAGAGAACGGGTACCAGCCCGAGCTGGCCGGCAAGCTCAGCGTCCTGTCTGCCGATGTGTGCGTGCCCAACCCGTGCACCACACCGCCCGCAGACACCTGCCTCGACGCCGGCACCGCACGCCAGTGGAGCCCGGGCGTCTGCTCGAACAACGGAGCG
>JBILLP010000326.1:0-4605 GCA_044376025.1 Bradymonadia bacterium | reverse complement strand
ACCTTCGTCCCCCCGAACACCGGTACGTCCTCGCCGCCGATGCTCGGCAGCGCGCCTCCATTGAAGGCCAGGCCGTACTGGTTCTGGCGGTTGATCGAGACCTCCATGATCACGGCCTCGACGTAGACCTGCTGCCTTCGCCGATCGAGCTGCTTGATGACGGACTGCAGCGCCAGGAAGTCGCGCAGGCTCGCCACCACGACGAGCGAGTTCGTCGACTCGTCCGAGGTGATCGAGATGTTCCCCGAGAAGGTCGCAGAGATCGCGCCGCCTCCCGATGCGGGTGCCTCGGCTCCGTCGCCTCCGACTGCCCGGCGTCGCGCTGCCGCGGCGGCTCCACCCTCGGCCTGCTGCCGCTGCTGCTCCACGCTCTGGGTCAGCGACTGCAGGGTCGACGCGAGGTCGGTCGCCGATGCGTTCTCCAGGAAGACGACATGGACCTGCCCCTCGCCGGGGATCGGGACGTCGAGCTGCCGCGCAAGGTCGCTGATGCGCTCGTAGGAGCGCTGGTTCGCGATGATGATGAGCTGGTTGGTCCGCTTGTCGGAGATGATCTGCGACACAGCCACCGAGCTCGGACCTTCGCCGCCGTCGGTCGCCGCGGCCGGCGCGGCGGGCGCCGGCTGCTCTCCCGGTGCGGCCGGTCGCCGGCGAACAGCCGTCGCAGGGCCGGACTGCTGCGCCTGCTGGGCGGGCTTGAAGATCTCGAGCAGCGTCGACTTCAGCGTCTCCGCGTCGGCGTACTGCACCTGGTACATGTTGATCTGCTCCTGGCCTCCCGGCACGTCGAGCATCTCAAGGATCCCAAGCAGCTTGCGAAGGTTCGAACCCGTCTCGGTGATGATGATCGTCCCGGTCGGCTCGTAGGTAACCAGCTGGGCCGTCTGCGACTTCAGCGCCTCGAGCACCGGCTGGACGGCCGAGATGGCGACGTGCTGGAGCTGCACGATGTGGGTGACCATCTGGTCGTCGGCCGGGATGTCGCCGGCACTGGTCGTCGGCCGCATCGCCTGCCGACCGGAGGACTCCGCCTCGACGATCTTCAGGAAGTTCCCGAACGGCACCACGGTGAGCCCGTTCATGTTCAGGGCCGCCAGGAAGGCCCTGTAGGCATCGCTCACCGGGACAGGCTTCGGCGAGATGATGGTGATCTTCTTGCTGCCGCTGATCGTGTCGGCAACGATGAAGTTGCGGCCGGTCAGCGCCGAGATCCACATGACCACGTCGCTCAGGTCGGCCTGGTTGAAGTCGATGTTGACCCGGACGTTCGAGGGCGGGTTGGCCGGGTTCCACGGTTCGGTGAAGTTTGTCCCGATCTGGCCCACGTCGGGAGCGACCTGCTCGACCGTCACGACGGGCGGTCCGCTGGGCCGGGCCGTCGCCGGCGTGCCGGGCGCCGGGGTTGACCCCGGGGGCGGTGTCGCCGTCGCCGGCCTGCCCGGGGGCGGGGCCGCTCCGACCGTCGGCGCAGCAGTCGGGGCTGCTGACGGGGCCGCGGGCGCGCCTTGCGTTCCAGGCACCGGCGCCGCTGCCGGAGGCGTCACCGGCGCCGTGGGCCGCGCCAGCCGGTTGACAACGCCCGTCCTCGCAGGCGCAGGCGCGGGATCTGCCTGCTGGGCGGCGATAGGCTCAGCGGCCGTCAGCAGAGCCAACGCCGCCAGTGCGGTCAGTCCCATACGCTTCGTCACGTCGATTCCCTCTCGGCGCCTGCTGCTTCCACGCACCCGGAGGTGCGTTTCAACGGTTCGCTTATGCATGCTTCATGCCATCGTGAAGTGGGCAGCAAGTGCCCGAAAGTCCTAGCGTTCCAGAGAGTCTTCGGCTCGGCTCGCGCCGACCTGTGCCATGTTGGCACAGTCCGGACCCCGCGAGGCCCCAGGGCTGTGCCACGATGGCACGTCACTTGATGCTGAAGTTCAGCGTCTCTTCCTTGCCCCGGCGGAGCACGGTGAGGTTCACGGAGTTCTGCGTCATCATGTTCTGGTAGATGTCGAGGGCGCGCTGCGGCGAGTCGACGGGGTTGCCGTTGACCGAGAGCACCACGTCACCGTTCCGGATGCCGATGGCGCTGAAGAGCCCGGTTGTCTTGAGACCCTGCAGCCGGAATCCGCGCGCCTTGCCGCCCTCGTAGTAGGGCACCACCCGGGGCGCCTGCTCCTGCAGAAGCTTCGAGTTGCCAGCCACCTCGCGCACGAGGTTTCGGTCAACCGAGTACTGGTTGGGGCCCGCGGCCACGACACCCGTCCGGATTCGGTCCTCGAGCGTTCCGCCGGTAACGCCCGGTGCCCCGGTCGGCGCGTTCGTGCTCACCGCGCCGGGCGCCACCGGCGCCGCCGCACCCACCGCGGCCCGGTTCGGGCCGGCACCTGGGGCTCGCCCGGCCCTGGCCGACGCGTCGCCCGGGCGAAGGCACTCCTCACGTCCCTGTCGCTTGACGAAGACCCGGTTGCGCTCGATGCGCGTGACCTCCGCCTCGGTGAGCAGCACGGTACCCACCGCCGCGAACTGCGTCTTGTTGGTGCCCGGGTTGTGGAGCACCGCCATCGACCAGGCTGGGTCCGGCGCTACGACCGTCCCGACCAGCGCGAGCGCGAGGTCGGTCTCGCGGCACTTGCCCAGCTCGACGCCCGAGTCGACCGGCTCGACCTTCTCGCACGCTCCCGAAGCCGGGTTGCACTGCTCGTCGGCTCCGCACTCGACGTCCTTGCACTTGTCGACCACCTCGGGCGGAGGCGGCTCGGGCAGGACGTTCCGGACCTCAGGCCTTGGGCCCTGCCGCTGGCTCGCCTGCGACGCGTCGGCCCTGGGTGGCGCAGCCGGTACCGCTGTCGTGTAGGGAGTCAGCGCCCGGGCCAGCAGGGCCGACACCACGCCGGCCAGCAGCAGCGCCAGGATGCCGATTGCCGCGAGGCGAAAGGTCCAGAAGTACTTCTTGAAGTAGGGCTCCATCAGCTCCGACAGCGGCAAGGCAAGGTCCGCTATTCCCGCTCCGGGAACGACGCACCCCAGTCTCCTGCCTCAAGCCTACCATACTCTTCGAGCTTCCTGTAGATCGTTCGGCGCCCGACACCGAGCATCGCCGCCGCTGCTGCCTTGTCGCCGCCGGTCTGGGCCAGCGTCGCGAGGATCATCCGGCGCTCGACCTCCTCCAGCGGGGTCCCCACCTCGAACCGGAGCTCGGCCTCGGTGCGTGGCTCCTGGAGCGCCTCGGGGAGGTCGTCGACGTCGATGCGACCATCCTGGTCGAGCACCATCGCACGCTCCAGGCAGTTCTCGAGCTCACGGACGTTCCCCGGCCAAGGCCAGCCACTGAGCCGCGACAGCGCCTCGGCCGTCAGTGCCGGACGCGGACGGTCCGCCCTCGCCGCGAGCACCGCGACGCACCGCTGGGCCAGCTGGGGGATGTCCTCGACCCGCTGCCGGAGCGGAGGGAGATCGACCCTGACCACATTCAGCCGAAAGTAGAGGTCTCCGCGGAACTCACCCTCCCGGACCATCTCCTCCAGGTCCCGGTGCGTGGCGGCGACCAGCCGCACGTCCACGATCCGCGCCTGCGTTGCGCCGACACGCTGAACCTCGCCGAGCTGGATGAAGCGGAGCAGCTTCACCTGAACCGAGAGCGGGATCTCGCCGACCTCGTCAAGGAAGAGGGTCCCGCCGTCCGCGAGCTCGAGCAGCCCGGGCTTGCGCTGCGATGCGCCGGTGAAGGCCCCCGCCTCGTGTCCGAAGAGCTCGCTCTCGACCAGCGAGTCCTGCAGCGCCGCGGCATGGACCGGCACGAAGGGTCCGCCAGCCCTGCGGCTCCGGTCGTGGATGTGCCGGGCGAAGAGCTCCTTGCCCGTCCCGGACTCACCCCGCAGCAGCACCGTGGCGTCGCTCCGGGCGGCGAGCTCGGCGACCTCAAGCGCGCGGCGAAACGCCGGCGCGCTCCCCTGCAGCGTCGGCCCGCTCCTGACGAGATCGAGCTGCTCGCGCAGCCGCGTGTTCTCGTCGCGCAGCCGCCGTACCGAGATCGCGCGCTCGACCGCCTTGAGCAGCGTGGCGCGTTTGATCGGCTTGACCACGAAGTCGAACGCGCCGGCTCGCATCGCATCGACCGCGACCTCCACCGTGCCGAAGGCAGTCATCAGCACGACATCGATGCCAAGCCGAGCCTTCTGCATGTCGCGCAGCAGATCGATCCCCGAGCCGCCCGGCATCACCAGGTCTGACAGCACCAGGTCGAAGGGCTCCCCGGAGAGTCGCTCCCACGCTGCCTCCGCAGAGGTCGCGTGGACCGCGGTCACCCCCTCCCTCCGAAAGAGCCTGACCAGCGTCGCCCCATGCTCCTCGTCATCGTCGACCACCAGGAGCCGCGCGCTTGCGATCGGGGACTCTGTCATCGGGGGCGTTCCGGAATGCAGACGGGGAGTGCGCGCTTGCAGTGTCGGCGCCGTTGGCGGTATATCGTCGTGGCGTGCACGGCTCCAGAGGGGCGATGCGCGCGCTGGACGATGACCGTGCGCGCGGTCAGGTCCCGGGTTCAGGTAGAGATGCCGCGACTGAACTACATTGACGTCAACGGAGAGAAGAAGGAGCTCCGGTTCGATGCCAAGGTGACGATCG
>JBILLP010000324.1:0-4608 GCA_044376025.1 Bradymonadia bacterium | reverse complement strand
TCGCCGTCAGCACGACCGCCGTGCGCGGCGTCGTCGGGGTGCTGATGCGGATCCGCTCGACGCGCCAGCCGAGGCCGGCGAGCTCCTCGATTGGCATCGACAGCACGTTGCTGAAGTTCAGGTTGAACGCCGTGTGCTTGGACTCGAAGAGAAGCCGCCTCAGGTCGTGCATCCTGAAGCCCGCGATGAGCCAGCGCTCGAACACGTAGCGCTCGAGGTGAACCCGGCGCTGCACCTGCTCGAGGAGCTGCCGGTGTGACTCCGCTGCGATCTCGACCACGCCGGGTAGCGTGGAGAGGTCGAGGTCGGGGATCAGCGAGCAGAGGTGGTTGGCGAACGAGGCGAAGGAGCCGTCGCGCGGCCTCGTGTCGGCGATCACGGTCATGGTCACGCGACCGACCTCGATGCCGGCCTCTGCGTTCCAGCGGCGGTTTGCCTCAAAGAGGCTCCCGATGAGCGCGGCGTTGAGGTTGAAGCCGAGCCGGCGCGATGCCTGCTTCAGGCGGGCGAGGCGCTCCGCGGGCAGGTCGAGGTGCAGCGTGCGGTTGCCGCCCGAGTAGTCGAGGCTCCGGTTCTGGCGCAGCTCGGTCACGGGGCGCCGCGCTCCGGCCCTGATCGCCCGGAGGTAGGCCATGAGCCCGGCAACCCCGAAGCGCAGCCGCTGCCAGCGACCGAGGCCGAGCGCGTCGATCTCGCGCCGCCGGGGAGAGGGCGACAGCGGCTGCTCCCGATAGGGGGCGCCGAGCGCTGCCGACTCTGCCCGACGGAGGAGCTCGGCGAGCACGCCGTGCAGCTCGATCATGGCTCGGCCGTCGGCCAGGCCGTGGTGCTGCTTGACGAAGAGGTGCATGCGGCTTCCGGGCATGAAGGCCGCGACCAGCAGCAGGGGAGGCTGCTCGAAGAGGTCGATGAAGCGGTCCTGCACGGCGCGACGCAGCGCATCGACCCGCGCGGCTGCCTCGGCCTCGGTCGCCTGCGTCAGGTCCTCGACCTCGAGCAGCTGCGCGATGGCCGGCGACGACCAGTCCCACGCGAAGCGCGCGGCACGGTCGGGAGGGCCGTCGAGCGCGATCACCCGCGCGGCGCACCAGGGGTAGAACTCAACCAGCTGGCTCAGCGCCTCGCGGAGCCACGGCACCTCGATCCGGCCCTCGACCTGCCACTCCCACGTCGGGGCGTTGGTCAGCCCGTGCGTCCGCGATGAGGCCGCCAGGCAGATCTTGTCGAGGAAGTCGAAGTCGGCGCGTGTCGCGACCGCCATGCGACCGTCTGCAGCAGAGGTGATCTGGTTGCTCACGCGCCCCGGGGATCAGCAGGAGGCCTCCCTCTACCGGGTGGCGACCACGCCGTCACCTGTGGAGCGTGGGCGCTCCAGGGCCCTCGCCGCTCGGCGCGGTCCCGCTGGCCCGACCCTGCGGGCACGGCATGGTGCCGCCGCGAAACCGTTGCGCAACGGGCCGCGCATGGTCACAATCGTCAGCCGGGGCGCCGTCGTGCGCCGGACCGGCTCCAACGAGGACTCCCGATGCGCCGTCAGATCCGCAAGCTGATCGAGGACCAGATCAACCCGGCCGTGGCCAGCCACAACGGCGAGGTCCACCTGGTCGATGTGGTCAACAACGTCGTCTACATCAGGCTGGCGGGTGGCTGCCAGGGCTGCGCCGGCAGCAACGCGACGCTCAAGGGGGGCATCGAGCGGCTGATCCGCGAGGAGTTCCCCGAGATCCTCAACGTGGTCGATGTCACCGACCACGCCTCGGGCGCCAATCCCTACTATGCCTCATCGGCCGGTGCAGAGACGCCGGTGGCGCGCGGATGAACGCGGCGCACCGGTGGTGGCTGGCGGCAGGCCTCGCGGCGCTCTGCGCCAGCGGCTGCAGCGATGGAGGCGGCGGTGGGTCGGCCGACCAGAAGGACGCGCCTGACGGCTCGGGCGATGCGGCCGACACCTCTGCCGGTGACACGCAGGTCGAGCTAGACGCAGACGGTTCGGGCGACATCGCCGACAGCTCGGCTGACGACCCTGCCGTCAACGACGGCGACGATGGCTCGGGCGATGCGCCTGATACCTCGCTGCCGCCCTACGTTCCCCCGGATGTGCCTCTGTACGAGGGGCCCGACGCCGCCTTCCCCCCTGCGGACTGCGACAGGAGCCATCGGCCGCTCGTGCTCGCCCATGGCTCGCTGGCGTCGGGTGACACCTGGGCCGGGGTGCAGGCCCGCTTCGCCTCGAACGGCGAGTGCCCTGACCGGGTCATCGCCTTCGACTGGAACACCGTGAACCGAGGGCTCGACCATGTCGCCGAGCTCGACGCCTTCATCGACGCGGTGAGGGCAGAGACGGGCTCGGAGCAGGTCGACCTCGTCGGCCACTCCGCAGGCGGTGGGCTCGGCTACGACTACCTCGAGGACCCGACGCGCGCCGCCAAGGTGGCGCACTACATCCACATCGGCAGCTTCAAGAACGATGCGCCGGCGGGGCCGGCAGAGGCGCCTGTGCCGACGCTGAACCTCTGGTCGCCCGACGACGCCGTCATCCCCGAGAAGGGAGACATCCCGGGCGCGGACAACGTCTCGATCGCTGGCCTGGACCACTACCAGATCGCGACCAGTCCTGAGAGCTTCGCGGCGATGTACCGGTTCGTGCGGGATGGCGCCGAGCCCGCGACGACCGACGTCGCGCCTGAGGGTGACCTCTGGATCTCAGGGCGCGTCGTTTCGCTCGGCGAGAACATCCCCACCGCCGGCGCGAACCTCTACGTCTATGCCGTCGATGCGGCGACCGGCGCGCGGCTCGATGAGACGCCTGAGGCAAGGTTCATCATCGGTGACGATGGCCGATGGGGCCCGTTCGTGGCGGCCGAAGGCGCGCGCTACGAGTTCGAGGTGCTCCCGTACGATACGAGGCAGGTGCCTGTCCGGTACTTCAGGACGCCCTTTCGGCGGTCGAGCAACCTTGTCTACCTGCGGACCTTCCCCGGTCCCCGCTCGCTCGCCGCGACCTTCCTCAACGCGGTCAGGTTCGATGACCGGCACTCGGTGGTGGTGGTCTTCAGCTCAGATTCTGCGGTCACGGCCGGGCCCGATGTGCTCGAGGTCAACGGTGAGCCACTGGCGACGCCTGACAACGCCTCCGCGGAGGACACCTCGATCGCCTTCTTTGCCTTTGATGCGAACCTGAACGGTCAGAGCGACCGGACGACGGTCGCGCTGTTCGAGAGCTTCCCGTTCCTGGGAGCGCTCGACCTCTTCTTGCAGCCGGCAGCCGAGCCGCCGATCGAGGTCCGGCTCAACGAGAGCACGATCGCGATGCCCGGAGCGCCCTCGCGGAACCGTGGCGCCCTGATCGCGGTCTTCGAGCGCTACTGACCACCGGCCGGAGCGCTCCGGCCGAGGAGGGTGTGGAGGAGGGCGGGTTGGAGCTGGTCGCCAAGGGGCTCGCCTGCGCGCGGGGATGGGCGGGGGCGGGGCAATGTGACGTGCGGCTGACGGGGCAGATGCCTCGGCGTCACGAGCTGAGGGCGGTCCGGGGAGAGGCAGGGAGGTGCGAGCGTCGTCGGTGTCGGGACCGATCCTCGCCCGGCTGACGGGGCATGGATCGAGGGGCGCTGCGTCCGGGGCGAGTCCCCGGAGCCGGGCGATGGGCATCGTTGCCGATCGGTGACGAGCGGTCACATGAGGTGCGCGCGGCGCATAGCCGCTGGGCGGGGCTGAATGTGACGGTGGATCGACGGCGAGGTGTTGTCTTTCGCACGTTCGAGGTTTGACGGGGCGATGTAGGTAAGTGTATGCGAATCTGTCGGGGTGGCCGAATTGCCCCACGGAGGTCTCAGATGCGTCGCGTTCAAACATGTAGAAGCCTGAAGCGCTGGGCGCTGGGGTTGATGGCACTCGCCGTGCCGCTCGCCTCGTGCGACTCGGGACCGCAGGAGCCGGCGGCACCGCTGCCGGACTCGGGGGCGCAGGCGCCCGATGGGAGCCTGGTCGCGCCGGACGCCGGGGGGCTGAAGGCCCCTACGGTTGATGACGCGGCATCGCTTCCGCCGGGATCCTTCGTGCTGTCCGAGTTCACGGGTTCGGTCGATCCGGCGACGGGGACACTGAAGATCGAGTCGATGTCGAAGCCGGCGAAGCCGGTGCCGAACTTCGACCTCCTGACGCAGGAGCAGCAGCTCTGCATCCTGAACGTGGTGCAGGACGGCATCCCGCTGAATGGCGATCCGGACACGCTCGAGCTGGTGACGGAGCCGGGGACGCTGAAGCGCGACGAGGCCTGCCCTGTGCCGACCTCGGGTAGCTACCCGCTCCGGTTCTGCGCCGACGTCACGGTGCGGTCGTTCTACACCCGTGTGAAGACCGACGTCTATGCGCGCCTGACGCTGAACAGCGACCCGATCTTCCACGGGGTCATCAACTCCGCGACGCCTCCCGCGGGAGTGTCGAACCCCTACGGCATGTGGGACTACGGCACGCTGGGCAACAACCCCTCGACGAATGCGGTCACGCGCACGTGGATGTTCAATTCGGAGAACTCCTCGTTCTTCACCTTCCAGGGCCAGGTCATCGCCAACATGAGCGAGACCTGCAACGCGTTTGACGACGACTGCG
>JBILLP010000323.1:0-4618 GCA_044376025.1 Bradymonadia bacterium | reverse complement strand
CGACCGCGACTCCGTGCTGCTGCCCGCCGACTACGTTACCCTCGAGCAGGGCACCGGCTGCGTCCACACGGCGCCCGGGCACGGCGAAGACGACTTCCAGACGGGGCGTCGATTTGGTCTGCCCCTGATCTCGCCGGTCGACAAGCAGGGCCGGTACACCGCAGAGGTCCCCGACTACGCGGGCAAGCACGTCTTCGAGGCCAACCCGCTGATCGCGCGGAGGCTCGAGGACTCGGGGCGGCTGCTGAACACGGCGGGCGAGACCTACCTCGTCGCCCGCTATCCGCACTGCTGGCGAACCAAGAAGCCGCTCATCTTCAGGGCGACCGAGCAGTGGTTCATCGGCGTCGACCGCAACGACCTGCGGCAACGCTCCCTGGCAGCCGTCGGCGAGACACAGTGGGTGCCGCACTGGGGCGAGAACCGGATCCGCGGCATGCTCGAGGCTCGGCCCGACTGGTGCATCTCGAGGCAGCGCTCGTGGGGCGTACCGATCCCCGCCTTTCGATGTGCCGGCTGTGGTGGCGACGTGGTGCACCACGCCGTCGCCTACCATGTCGCCGAGCTCACGGCCGCGTCGGGTTGCGACGTCTGGTTCGAGAAGCCGGCGAGCGAGCTGGTGCCCGCGGGATTCACCTGCCCCGCATGCGGGGCGGGTCCCGACCGCTTCGAGAAGGTCGAGGACATCCTCGATGTCTGGTTCGACTCCGGGGTGAGCTGGGCCGCCGTGCTAAGGGACCGCGAGGGCGGAAGCGGGCAGGCCGACCTCTACCTCGAGGGCTCCGACCAGCACCGGGGCTGGTTCCATACCTCGCTGCTGACCTCGGTGGCGCTGGCCGACCGCGCCCCCTTCAAGACCGTCCTCACGCACGGGTTCGTCGTCGATGAGAGCGGGCGAAAGTACTCCAAGTCGAGCCCCCGCTACGAGCCGCTCGACAAGATCCTCGACGTGATGGGCGCCGACGTGCTGCGGCTCTGGGTCTCGGCGGTCGACTACCGCAACGACGTGGTGCTGGCCCCGACCCTGCTGCAGCAGGTCGGGGAGTCCTACCGCAAGATCCGCAACACCGTGCGGTTCCTGCTCGGGAACCTCCACGACTTCGACCCCTCGACAGAGCTCCGGGAGGCCGACCTGACCGACCTCGACCGCTGGGCCCTGGGCCGCGTCGACGAGTACGTCGTGAAGCTGCGCTCTGCCTACGAAGGCTACGAGTTCCACGCCGCCTACCACGCGACCATGGACCTGTGCGGATCCGTGCTGAGCGCGGTCTACCTCGACGTGCTCAAGGACCGCCTCTACTGCGGCTCACCGGGCGCGCCCGCCCGGCGGGCAGCGCAGGCGGTGCTCTACCGCGCGCTCCGCTGCCTCGTGGTCGGCATTGCCCCGATCCTGAGCTTCACCGCTGAGGAGGCCTGGGCCGTGATGCCAAAGCGGGCGGGGGACGCCGACTCGGTGTTCCTCGCCGACTTCCCCGACGCCACGGTGGTCCCGGGGTCAGGGATCGGCTCGTCGTTTGCCCGCATGCTTGAGGTGCGCGGACAGGTGCAGGAGCAGATCGAGCAGCGACGGCCCAAGAAGAAGGGTGAGCGCGAACCCGGGCAGATCGGCTCCTCACAGGAGGCCGTTGTCCACCTCTCCGTGCCCGCAGAGGAGGCCGCGACCTGGCAGGACCGCCGCGAGGAGCTTGCCGAGCTCTTCATCGTGTCCGAGGTACTGGTCTCGGTCGGCGCCTGGTCGGTGTCTGTCGAGCCGGCCGCCTCCCCGAGGTGCGCTCGGTGCTGGAACCATCGGCCATCGGTCGGTAGTCACACTGAATACACTGAGCTTTGCAGCCGTTGCGTCGACGTGATGGTCCAGCACCCCGAGCTTGTCCCGGCGACTTCGCCCGCCTGATCCGAACACCGCGGAGCAACCCGTCTTGAAGAAGTACCTGATCTTTGTGGCCGTCATCGTCGTGTCGCTCGCGGCAGACCTCGTCACCAAGCAGTGGGCGATCGACAACCTCGCGTCTCCCTACTGGGAGCACAGCTTCGAGCGCACGGTGGCCCCGGAGCTCGCCGGCAAGACGGCCGTTGACTGGGCCGCGAGCGAGTTTGGCCTGGCGCCCACGAGCACCGACGCCGAGCGGCTGGTGCTGACGTCGCGGCTGCTCGACGGCTCAGGCGTGGAGCGACGGCTGCTGCCGACGGCCACGCTTCAGGGCGGTGAGCGGATCAAGGTGCGGCAGCGCGACGTGACCGTCGTCGAGGGCTTCTGGAACCACACCTACGTGCGCAACCACGGCGCGGCGTGGGGCATGTTCTCGCAACATGACGAGTCATTCCGGAAGCCCTTCTTCATGACCATCAGCATCGTCGCGCTCGTCTTCGTGCTCTGGATCTTCAGGGGGGTCGGCGCGACGCAGTACCTCATGATCACGACGCTGGCGCTCATCGTCGGCGGCGCCCTCGGCAACTTCGTCGACCGGATCCGGTTCGGCTACGTCGTCGACTTCATCGACTGGTACGTCACGCTCGGCGGACGCGAGCGGCACTGGCCCACGTTCAACATCGCCGATGTCTGCATCTCGGTTGGCGTTACGCTGATGATCCTGCAGTCCTTCTTTGTGAAGGAGCCCGGTGACAAGGCCGCAGAACCCACACCCCCCGAGGGCGACGACCGAAGGTCCCCGGTGGCGTGACGTGTCGTGTCGCCAGACTTCTTCGACCTGATCGGCATCACGCCGAGCGGCGCCCCGTTCGAGCTTGCGCTGTGGTCTGCGCTCCTGGTGGGCTGCGTCTGGATGCTCGAGTCTGAGTTCCGGTCGAGGGCATCTGGGGTCTCGGTGGCCAATGTGGTCGTCGCTGCGGCCTTCGGGGCATTCGCGGTGCAGCGCATCGTCGCAACGGCCTCGACCGGGGCACTCTTCTTTGGTGTCGCGGGGCTGCAGATCTCGACATACGGGGTCCTCTATGCGGTCGGCTTCGCGGCTGCTGTGGGCTGGGCCGCGCTCGAGTCGCGTCGGGCGGCTGGCAGCCTGACTCCCTCTGCGGTGGCCGACCTGGGCTTCTGGATCCTCGTGTCCGGCTTCATCGGGGCGCGCGGGCTCGGCTGGCTGACGGAGCTGCCAGGCGCCCTGGCCGCCTGCCGCGAGCACACCGACGCCCTGCGCTGTGCAAGCCTGTTGAGGCCCTGGGATGCTCCGTCGGTCTGGCTCGGCGGGGTCGCCGGCGGCTGCCTCGCGGCGGCAGTCTGGGCGCGTCGCGTGGGCATTCCGCTCCCTGAGGTCGCCGACAGGGCTGCCCCCGCCATCGCGCTGGGCCATGCGATCGGGCGGGTCGGCTGCTTCGCGGCCGGTTGCTGCTTCGGTGCGACGTCGTCGCGGGGGGTGGCCTTCCCGATGGCGAGCCCCGCCTTCACGGAGCAGTACCTCGAAGCGGGCCCTGCAGAGCGGGCGACGCTGAGCCTGCTGGGTGAGAGCCTGCCGGTCATCCCGACGCAACTGCTCGAGGCGGGCCTCGAGGTGGCGCTGTTCGCAGCACTGGTGGCGTGGGGGAGCCGGGCGCGACCCGGTGCACGCTTCGCCGCGTGGATGGTTGCCTACGGGGCAGGGCGCCTCGCGCTCGAGACGCTCCGGGGAGACGCGGAGAGGGGCATGCTGGCAGAGCTCGTCGTGCCAGCCTTCAACCGGCTGCTGGGCCTTGCGCCCGACCACGCCGCGCTGCTGTCGACCAGCCAGGTCGCGTCGGCCGTGCTGCTCGTGGCGGGATTCCTCGCGTTTCTCCGGGTGGCCCGTGGTCCACTCACGCCCGGAGCGACCTCAGAAGGTCCAGGTTCGCCCTGAAGCTGGTCTCTCCCGACTCGAGCGGCGGCGTCTCGAGTGCGGCAGGCAGGTGGCTCAAGGCAGCGTGGTTCACGAGCCACCTGAACCCCTCGAGCCCGATGCCGCCCGCGCCGATCTGCTCGTGCCTGTCCCGGCGGTTGCCCAGCGTTCCGGCGGAGTCGTTGAGGTGCAGCGCCGCGACCCGCGACAACCCCACCACGCGGTCCAGCTCCTCGAAGGTGCGCTCACAGGCCTCTGGCGTGCGCAGATCGTAACCTGCCGCGAAGGCGTGGCAGGTGTCGATGCACACAGCGAGCCGGTCCGGGTAGCGCGAGGCGGCGAGGATGTCGCGGAGGTGCTCGAACCGGTACCCGATGTTCGAGCCCTGGCCGGCGGTGTTCTCGAGCAGGATGGTCACGCCCTCTGCGCCCACGCGCTCGAGGCAACGGTCGATGGTCGCGGCGACCTCGACGCAGCCCCACGACTCGGACTGTTCCTTCACGGCGCCCGGGTGCGTGTTCAGCAGACGAACCCCGAGCTGGGCCGCGCGCAGGATCTCATCGCAGAACGCGGCCTCGCTGCGCGTACGCACATCGGCGTCGGGTGCGCACAGGTTGATGAGGTAGCTGGTGTGGATCAGGACGTCCGACGGCGCGATCGGCGACGCGGCCCAAGCCTGCTTCCAGCCCTCGATATGCTCCGACGACAACGGGTTGGATGCCCACTGTCGCGAGCTCCGGCTGAAGATCTGCAGTGACTCGCAGCCGTCGTCCTGGGCGAGGGCAAAGGCGTTTGCGAGCGTTCCGGCCGAGCTC
>JBILLP010000322.1:0-4622 GCA_044376025.1 Bradymonadia bacterium | reverse complement strand
ATGTCCGCGTCGTCGAGGGCGGGATCCTGGCATGGGCGGAGTCGGGGCGCGAGGTGGTCAGGGGCGCATGAGCGGGTTGTGCCGGGCTCGCGATGTGCTGAGACACGTGCCATGACGGAGCCGTTGCCCTGCCCCACCCTGCTCTCGACCGACGAGGTGCTGGTCGTTGACAAGCCGCCCGGCGTCACCGTCGTCCCAGGCCGCGGAGCCGCTACCGGGGACTGCCTGTGGCGTGCCCTCGAGCGCGCCCACGGGGTCAGGCTCTGGGTGGTTCACCGGCTCGACCGGGACACCTCGGGCGTGCTGGTGTTCGCCCGGACCGCGGAGGCGCATCGCGCGCTCTCGATGGCCTTCGAGGAGCGGCGCACCGAGAAGCGCTATCTCGCAGCGGCGATCGGGACGCTGCTGCCGGCGCGCACGACGATCGCGTCAGACCTCGCGCCGGCGGCGGGTGGCGGCACACGCCTGGCGCTGCCGTCTGAGCCTGAGCGGATGAAGGCGACGACCGGCGTCAGGCGGTTCGCCGCTTGCCCGCTTGAAGGCGCCTCGCTGCAGTGGGTCGAGGTCCGGCCGCTCACGGGCAGGCTCCACCAGATCCGCGTCCACCTGGCGTCGGCAGGTGCGCCACTCCTGTCAGACGAGCGCTACCTGGGCCCGCAGTCGGGGCTTTCGGCGCTCACGGAGTCGATGGGTGTGTGGAGCGGCCACCAACCCCGGGTCGCGCTGCACGCGCACGCGCTTGCCGTCAAGCCGGGAGCCGGCCTGGCGCTGTCGGTGATGGCACCCGTCCCGCCCGACCTCGCTGCGGTGAGGGACTGGATCGAGACTCACGCCGACGGGGCGTAGCCGCTGGGACCGGATGGCGGGCAGGTGGGGGGCAGCATGTGGCCCAGCGCAGCGAGCGCCTTGTGCGCCTTGGCCAGGAAGTCGTCTTCGCTCGGCACGATGACACGGTTGGGGTGCCCGTCCCAGGCCCGCACAATCTGCTCGTCGATCGCCCTCGCCTCGAAGTCGGTCTCGATGCGGAAGGGGTTCTGGTGGTTGTAGCCGTGCATGACGTCGGGTGAGCGGAGGTGGAGCACCGAGTGATACCGGAGCAGCTCCTCCCTCGGGTCGAGGCCAAGGACCAGCCACATCTCGTCGGGGTCACCGGGCCAGTAGGCGGAGCCGTCGATGGTGCCGCGGTCACAGAGGACGGCGGCGAGGCCGGGCGTGGTGTGGGCGAGTCGCTCGAGCTCACGTTGCACGTGGAAGATCGCCCGCTGTGAAGCGCGCCGCCCGTCGAGGGTCGCCACCCGGGGGAAGCCCCCGCCGAAGACGATGCCAGCCGCCTCGGGCAAGAAGGCGACGTGGCGGCACATCATGCGCTGCGCGGCCTCGAGCACCGCCGTCTTGCCGCCACCCGGGCCACCGGTCACCGCGATGAGACGGGGGAGCCCGAAGTGGGTTGCACAGGCACAGTCGCGGTTTCCGGTCAGCAGTCGGTCAACAGGGTCCATGGAGTCCAGCAGCAGGGGGTCACGTCGCGCGCTCCCAATTCGTCTGGCTTGCATCCAAGTGGGGCCGACCGCAAGCGATCTGGTCGGCTCGACGTGGAGTTGCGCCTTGGACAGGTCTCCGAACGCCCCAAAGCCCCTTTCGTGCTCTCGCCCGGGGTCCCTGCTCGGGCTCAGCCTGCTGGGCGCCTCGCTGCTGTGCTGCACGCCTGCGTCCGTGCCACGGACAGCGCCGTCTGCAGCGACGGTCCAAGCTCAGGCACCGACGGCCGCGGGAGGGTCGGGAGCGGCAACGAACCCGGGCAAGCCCACACAACCTACGACACCCCCTTCACCCGCGGAGCAGCACATGACTGGATTGATTGACCACGAGGTCACGAGAATTGACGGAACCAAGGCGAACCTCGCCGACTACCGCGGCAAGACGCTTCTGATCGTCAATGTTGCGAGCCGCTGCGGCTACACGCGCCAGTATGCCGGCCTCGAGCGCCTGAACGAGACCTACAAGGCGCGTGGACTCGCGGTGCTGGGCTTTCCGGCGAATGAGTTTGGCGGCCAGGAGCCGGGGACGAACGAGGAGATCGCCTCGTTCTGCTCGAGCCGCTTCGGTGTCTCCTTCGACATGTTCGAGAAGGTGGTCGTGAAGGGTGACGGCATGGTTCCGCTCTACCGGACGCTCACGACCGAAGGGCCCGAGGCGACGCGCGGTGACATCCGCTGGAACTTCACGAAGTTCCTGGTGGGGCCCGATGGCAGGGTCGTGCAGCGGTTCGAGCCTGCGGTGGAGCCGGAGTCAGCCGAGCTTATCGCCGCGATCGAGGCCAACCTGCCCAAGCCCTGAGGCCGAACCCGGCCCGGAGTCCATCGAGACGTTCGAGCGCTTCTGCAGGCGTCGCCGCCCAGACGAGCCAGCCATCGTCGTGCCCGGCCATGATGGCCCCCGAGAACCGCGTGGTGGACGCAATCGCGGAGATGGCTCGGGACATCGCGGGTGTCCCGTACGGGATGCCCGCCTCGACCAGGCCGAGGTTGTCCGGCCTGTTGAGCAGCGCGGCACGCCAGAAGGACGGGTCGTGCACGTGCAGGACGCAGCGAAGGCCTGAGCTCGCGGCATAGACGGCGGCGTGTGTCATCGACTCCGACGACGGGGGCCTCGGGCCGGCTGACACCACGAGGTTGCGCGAGGCATCGGCGGCATCGACCAGCGTGTAGGTCGCGGGCGATAGGGGCTCCGCGGCGAATCCAGACGAGGTGATGGCGAAGGGACGCGAGGCTTCACCACCAGGCAGTGCCAGCCGGTGCGCATGCGCCCAGCGCAGCGACCGCGCGGCCTCGATGCGGATGCTGGCGTTGCCATAGCCGACGCCTCCGTACCGCTCGGGGTCGCGACCGATCAGGTGGGCGGCGACGAGCCGATGCCGAACCGGCTCGAGCAGGCGCGTCCACGACGCCGGCAACGGTGGCGCGTCGACGTGGCGCGACTCGAACTGGATGACACCCTCGACCATGCGCCGGCAGGTAGCGCAGCGGCGGCGAGCCGGCCACCACGTCAGGTTGCAGAGCGGCGCCGCCCCGCCTAGACCCGGGGATGGAACACGGCCTCATCGAGCGCCTCCGGGGAGTCAATCATGCGCGTATGGATCCCGATTCTGATGGTTTCGAGCCTGGCGGCGGGCGGGTGCGTCAAGAAGTCGACGCTCGAGGCGGCGGTTGGCGACATGTCCCGGATGGGCGTCGAGGGCGCGAGCAGCCGAGCGGAGCTTGCGCTGATGGCGCAGCGACGCGAGGCGTGCCTGGCGGTGTCTGCGGACCGGCAGGCGACGATCGAGCGGCTCACCAGCGATGCGGCGGCCCTGAGCGCTGAGGTCGCGCTGTGTCGGCAGGCTCTCGAGGAGAACCAGCGGAACCTTGCGTCGACGCAGACCCTTCTGCGGCAGCGGGGTGCGGAGCGTGACCAGCTCGTCCGCCGCCTCGAGGAGCTCGCCGCGATCGAGCGCGAGGCCGCCCGCCGGAACGAGATCTACGAGGAGGTGCTCGGCAAGTTCAGGCAGCTCATCGACGCCGGGCAGCTCAGCGTGGTGATCTCGCGCGGCCGGCTGGTCCTTCAGCTGCCGCAGGACATCCTCTTTGCGTCGGGCAAGGCCGACCTTGAGCCTGCGGGCATCGAGGCGCTGACGCAGGTCGGGCAGGTGCTTGGCGGCTTCGCCGACCGCCAGTTCCAGGTCGAGGGACACACGGACAACGTCCCGATCCGGACGACGCAGTTCCCGAGCAACTGGGAGCTCTCGACGGCACGGGCACTGGCCGTGGTGCACCTGTTGCAGGGTGCCGGCGTGGCGGCAACGAACCTCTCTGCGGCAGGGTTCGGGGAGTTCCAGCCGCGCGCCTCGAACGACACGCCCGACGACCGACGCCTCAACCGGCGCATCGAGATCGTGATGGTTCCGAACCTCGACATCCTCCAGAATTCCGGTGAAGCCAGATGACCATGAAGACTCGTGACGCGGGTGCGCTGATGCTGGCGCTGCTGTTCTGCTCGTGTGCCAAGGGCGGCGAGGCGACGTCGACGACCGCGGAGGGCTCCGCCGCCGCGACGCAGGTCGCCGCGCCGGCCCCATTGGCAGCCCCCCCTGCCGCCGCGGCAGCCTCGGCCGGCAGCGGAGCGGTCGCGGTCCCCGCACCGGCCGCGGAGCCGGGCGGAAGTGGAGCGACGGCGGAGCCCGCGCGCTCTGGGCTGGGCTTCGGGGCAACGCCTCCGGATCAGGCTGCCGGGACGACCGCCCACTACGGCTGGGCGTTCGCGTCGACGGCGACGCCGATCCCGATTGAGCAGGCGGTGGGCACCTGCAGCGACACCGGCGCGACATGCCGCATCACGGCGAGGGTGTCGGCGGTCTGCCAGAACAAGGGCTGCTGGTTCACGCTGGTCTCGCCGTCGCTCGACCGAGAGGTTCGGGTCAAGATGAAGGACTACGCGTTCTTCTTGCCCCGCAATGCCGCGGGCGGTGAGGTGGTCATCGAGGGCGTGCTGAGCGCCAAGGTGATTCCGCAGGCAGAGGCACAGCACTACGCAGACGACGAGGCCAAGGCCGGAAAGCCGGCGCGTCGCATCGAGGGCGACGTCAA
>JBILLP010000321.1:0-4658 GCA_044376025.1 Bradymonadia bacterium | reverse complement strand
AGCAACCTCGGGGACCGGCAGGGCCACCTCGGGATGGCGGTGCGGGAGCTCTCTGCCTGGTCACTGAGTCCGCCGGTCGTATCGTCGTGGTACGAGACGGCCCCGATGTACGAGCTCGACCAGCCCCCCTTCCTCAACGGGGTCGTGGTGCTCGAGGCCGCACCGGAGCCTGAGTCCATCCTCGCGCGCCTGCTCGCCCTCGAGGCCCTCGCGCTCCGGGTCCGCACCCGCCGGAACGGACCGAGGACACTCGACTGCGACCTGCTCGCCGTCGGCGATTGCCGCATCGAGTCGCCGTCACTAACGCTCCCCCACCCGCGCCTGCAGGAGCGCCCCTTCGTGCTTTGCCCGCTGGCCGAGGTCGCACCCGGGTGGCTGCACCCTCTCCTCGGGCTGACCGCGCTCTCGCTCTGGAACCAATGGCTGCACGAGCATCACGACGAACCTCGACCGCGGCGGGTCTGCTGCTGACGGTCTGCCTCGGGTCGCCGGGCTGTGCCGACGACCGCGATGACGTGACCGGGGGCGTCCGCTATGACCGCGTCTTCTCGCGCCCGCTTGTCGAGGTCGGTCCGCCCAAGGCGCGGTTCACCGAGGCGAGCGGTGACCAGGACTACGCGTCGCTCGCGGAGCAGGTGACCTCGCTCGGGCCCGGCTTCTTTGCCCGCAAGCCGCCGACACGGGTCATGAACGAGGTCGAGCTCGTCTTCTTCTCGACCGGTCGTGTGCCCGAGCTCCTCGACATCCTGAAGCAGTCGCTCAACGAGCCTGGTCGCGGCTGGCTGCTCCCTCGCTACGCGTGGCTTCTCGGCCGCATGGGCCAGCTCACACACGCGCGTCAGCAGGCCGATCTCGCCGTCCAGCAGCTCCCCGACGACCCGGATGCCTGGTTCGTCTGGGCCTTCGCCCACGGGCAGGAGGGCGCTGACCCGTCGGTGTCGCCGGCCGAACTCCAGCGTGCGTTCGAGCGGGTCATCGAGCTAGCGCCCGACTACCGGGGTCCCGGGGACATCGACGCAGACCGGCTCCGGCAGCAGATCGAGGCGCTCCGGCAGGCAACGGCAGGCCGCTGAGGCTTCAGCGGGCCGTCAGCGAGCCGTCGGGCTCAGGCTCCCCGAGCCACGCCGCATAGACCGCGGTCGCCAGGGCAACCTCGCGCGCGTAGTCCCGCACAACCGGGTAGGGGATGCGCTCGGTCCAGAGCCACAGGGGCTGGGACTCGCTCCCGCGGAGCCAGGCCCGGGCCCGGGTTGGGCCGGCTGCGTAGGCGGCGGCCGCCACCTCGATCCGGCCCCCGAACTCGTCGAGCAGCTCCGAGAGCATCGCCGCGGCGATCTCGAGGTCCACCGAGGGCACGCCGAGGTCGGCCGGCCCCTGGTAGCTGATCTGGTGGCGGGCGGCGATCTCGCGGGCGGTCTCCGGCAGGATCTGCATGAGGCCGAGCGCGCCCGCTCCCGACCGCACGGTCGCCTCGAAGCCCGATTCGCGCCTCAAGAAGGCGAGCAGCACCGAGGCCGGCACCGACTGCCGCCGCGCCGCCGCCGCGACCTCCTTCTCCCACAGGATCGGGAAGGCCGTTCGCCAGACGCGACCGGGTACCTGCTGCATCGACACCGAGGTCCAGCGCGCAGAGAGCAGTGACCGAGCCGCCTCGTGCGCGAGGCGTGCCTCACCGCGCCGCTCCAGCAGGTCGGCCGCCCACACCCAGGTCCAGAGCCGCTGTCCGCCCCAGAACTCCGCCTGCAGCAACGCTTCGTTCCGGGCCTGGCCGAGCAGCCCCAGGGAGTCGAGCCGCGCCGCGGCCTCGACCTCACGGGTCACGCGGAGGGTGGGCGTCGAGAACCGCAGCCCGGCGAACAGCGGGGCAAGCTGGCTGCTCCACCCGTGGGCGCGCAGCAGGCGGTCTGCGTGCACCGCCTCATAGGTCATCGGTGCCGCTGCGATCAGCCCGGCGAGGGACCTCAGCGCTGCCTCCTGCTCGGAGGGGGTCCGCGACCCGACCCGCGTCGCCGCCTCGACGAGCAGCGCCTTCGCGCGGGTGATGGGGTCGCCCGGGTCGAACGAGCCGGGCCTGGGCCAGCGCCGCTCCACGGCTGCAGCGTCGACCTCGAGCTCCCGGTCGAGCCCCGGCTCGAGCCGCTGGGCGACCGCATCATCGACCCTCGAACGGCAGCCCGCGGCGGTGGAGAGGTCGCCGAGTCCGCCCGCGAGCCGGGCACAGGCGATGGCCGCGAGCGGCACGCGGTCGAACCTCGCCTCGCGCGACAGGGCGTCGAGTATCGGGAGCGCCTCCGCGTCGCGGTCGCTGCGCCGATGCAGCCAGGCGACCTCAAAGCTCGCTTCGAGGTCGCCGGCACCAGCCAGTCGCTGCCACGCGGTGTCGACCCCTCGCGCAGCCTGCTCGCGGCGGGCGTCGTCCCGCGCCAGCCAGTCTCCGGAGCCCTCGAGTCCGCAGTCCGACACGGTGCCGGCCACGAGCGCGCCGCGGCCTCGGGGCGTCGTCGCGGCGAGGGCCTCCGCGAGGTGGTCGACGCACAGCGCCCGGACCAGCCGGTCCCCGACGGCGCCGTCGAGCTCCCGCAGGATGCGGCTTCGTTCGAGCCAGGCCGCGTCTCCGGGGTTCGCGGCGAGCCAGCGCCACGCCCAGCCCAGTTCAGACGCCGGTGGGTCCGGGGCGAGCCGGTCCCACCGGGCGCTGTCCAGCCGCTCGCGCATCCAAGGCGCCGGCACAATCCGCCCGGGAGCATCGACGGCGGCGAGGGCCGTGCGGAGCGCTTCGCTGCCGCGGAGCAGCGCGCCGGCCGGCGTCCGCGGCTCGCCACCGAGGCGGGTCGCGCCCCCGGTCTGCTGCGCGACGCGCCGCTCAGCGACCTCTGTGAGCACCGGCTCGAGCGCGCCGACCC
This sequence comes from Bradymonadia bacterium, assembly GCA_044376025.1. Classification (GTDB taxonomy): domain Bacteria; phylum Myxococcota_A; class Bradymonadia; order REDH01; family REDH01; genus JBILLP01. The sequence goes on along the minus strand of JBILLP010000321.1, from coordinate 1,755 downwards.
CGCGCATCGCCTCGACAAACCCCGACACGTCGCCCGCGCAGGCGCGCAGCTCGGCCGCGACGTAGGGGTGAACCTGACCGGCGAGTCCCCGCCCGCCCCGGCCTTCGCCCACGGCCGGCGGGCCGGCGAGCAGCAGCAGCTCGGTCTCGAACTCCGTCTGCGCCGGGTCGGGAACGCAGCCCGGGGCATCGACGCGCCTCGCCGCTGCGAGCGTCTCGTCGCCGACCGGCGCCGGCGGATCGATGGCGGGTTCGGGGTCGGCGGCCTGCCCGTCGGCAGGTATCGGCGTGGTGCCCGGGGCCTCCCCGGAGTGCGCGCCCGTGGAGACCGGGCCGACCGGGCCGACCGGGCCGGCGGGGGCTCGGGCGCCAGGGCCGGGGCAGGCCGCGAGGAGCCCCGCGACCAGGATGCCTGCCACGCGCAGGCTTGTCCGCAGATGCCTCGGCGCGCCGCGCCCCGCCAGGTCCAGGTGCACGGCAGCTCGGCCCGGCTTCGCGGGGCTGGTCTTCGCCCGTTGGGGGCGGGCCTGGGGTTCGGGAGGGGTTCGCGTCATCGTGAGGCCGCATCCTGCTCGAACCGGGATCTGCCGACAATCCCGGACCGGCTCCTCGACCCCGCGCGGCCCAATCGGGCCCTCGCCGGGAACTTCGAGGCGCCGCGATGGTCCGCAATGGGCGGCACGACGCGCGCGGCCGACGACGTGGCGCGAAAGCTGTGCTAAGGCGTTCCGCGCGCTATCCCGTTGCCGTCAGGGGCCCTCGTTCGCAGGCCTCCCCGGCCAGGTTGGAACCCGAATGAACCGACGCGACGACGAACCGGTCGACCAGGACGAGCTCGAGCGTGCCTTCTTTGGCGCCGCAGAGGCGTATGGCTCCGGTGCCGACCCCGCGAACGACCGGGCGCAGCGGCTGCTGCAGCCGATCGTGCTGGCGCTGCTCCTTGTGCTGAGCGCGCTCTTTGCCGCGCAGTCCTTCTCGAAGGCTGCCTACGGGTTCACCCCGCGCGAGCCGCTTGCGCTCGGTCCGGCAGAGGACCTGCGCCGCACCCATCCAACCGACGCCTCGGGCCTGATCCTGCCGTCGAACCGCTATGTGACGATCTCGGGTGTTCCCGAGCGAGCCGCCGGGGGCGAGGGCGTCAAGTTCGAGAAGCTGGTCGGCGGCCACGTCTACGTCGCGACGCTTCGTCCAGACGAGCCATCGGGGGCCGACCAGACATTCGGTTCGCAGGCTGGCAGCGAGGACGCCCGGGTGACCTTCGACGGCCCGGGCCGGCTGGTGGCGTTCGAGGAACTGTCGCGCAAGTACCAGGGCGTGGTGGCCTACTACGCAGAGACGTATGCCGTTCCGTTCTGCGGATACGACGCGTCGGCGAAGCTCCAGGCCCACGTGCAGGAGCAGCGGGAGAGGGCGGTGCTCGCGGGGCGGGAGCCCGGCGCTGCCTGCGTGCGCGGCTACCTGCTGATCGCGGGGGAGTCACCGGCCGACGCGGTGCCTGCGATCGTCGGGGTGGGGCTCTGGGCGATCGCTTCGCTCGCCGGCCTGGTCGCGCTCGCGAGGCAGCTCCGGCGATGGTTTGCCGGCTCGCGCCATTGACTTTCGGCCACCGCGTCGGCACCAGAGAGTTCATGCGCGGCGCGCTCCGGGCCACTCCGCCGGAGCCGCCTCGGGTTCTTGATCCGCTTGCCCGAACCAAGGTGAACCGCGGTAGCGTGGCCCCGGCCCCCGTTTGAACGCCTCTGCCCTCCCCGGCAAT
>JBILLP010000320.1:0-4663 GCA_044376025.1 Bradymonadia bacterium | reverse complement strand
CCTGTCGGCACACACATCGGCGTCGGTCCCTGACGGGAGCGGTGAGATGGTCGTGTGCCAGCAGTTTGGGATGGTCGGCGATGCCGACATCGACGTTGTCGCGAGTGCGGTGGTGGGTTCAGCCGTACCGTTTATCCACCACATGAATGTCCATGGCGTCCTGCCGCAGAATGCCGCGGCCACCCCATGCGCCTCGCAGGACGTTCCCATCGGCGGGGTCGGACCCGGAACGCCTCGGTTCGTCACGCCTGCCGGCACAGGGATCCGACTGCCTGCAGGTACCCGGATTGAAGCGATGGTTCACTACGCTCGCACCGAGATTTACGAGGCGTCTTCGGGTCTGCTTCCCCAAATTGAACTCTGGAAAGCCGACGACGACGTTCGGGTGCGTCCGCTTACCGCGCTCGGCGTCAACGCCGCTGGATTCGTCATCCCGGCAGGTGAGCCCGACGTGCGGGTCACGGAGTCCGTCGCGCTGCCCTTCTCCGGGCGCGTGGTGGCGGTCGTGCCGCACATGCACGAGCTTGGCCGTACGATTCGGGTCGACCTGGTCTCCGGGACGGGTGGCGCGGGTTCCTGCCTGGTCGACGTGACGTCGTGGCAGTTTCGGCGTCAGGAGTACTATCTCCTGGACGAGCCTGGGGGGCTGCCGTTCGCAGTGGGCGACCTGCTTCGCGTCGCCTGCAGCTACGACAACTCAAGCTCGAACCAACCGGAGGCGGGCGGGCAGCGCCGCGAGCCGCGCGACGTCGAGTATGGCAACTTCACGACCGATGAGATGTGTCAGGCCTCGCTTTGGGTCCTGCGCGACGACGAGTAGGTGTCGCGTCAACGCTCGACGCCTTGAATGCCAAAGACACACATCTCCTGGGTCACCTGCCAGCCGTTGCTGACGTCGCGTGGTTCGGTCACCCCTGACCCCAGGTCGGGTTGGTTCTGCGACGAGTTGTCGTAGATGCACCTGAACTCGACGCTGTCACCCGGCTCGACACGAAGTTCGGTTCCCGACGCGATGCCGTAGGGTTCGTGCGCATAGAAGTCCCACTTGGGGATCTGGATCAGGCACTGCCGGCTGCCGTCCTTGCGTACGAGCTCGGCTTGAAACGCCGTGCCGAAGCGGTGCATGTGCGGCATGATGCGCGTGAGTCTGAGCGCCGTGTCGAAGGTAGACCTCGACTCGGCAACGAACCGCGGGTCGCCGGCCGGGATCGTGAAGTCTGGCGGAGCCAGATCGAGCTGGACCTGCGGTGAACTGAGATCAGGGGACCCCAACCAGAGGTCGACGGCGACTCGAAGCGGCACGGGCTCACTGGGCGGAAAGCCAAGCCCGGCCGTGCTGAGGTGCAGATTGAGAAAGAGCTCGTCGCCCTCGGCGACCTCTGCGAAGGTCCCCGGAGGCAGTGGCTTCACGTAGTGCAGCCCGATGTCGGCGTCGACGTGGCGCGGCCGACCTGTCTTGGGGCATCCCATCTCCAGCTGGTCGGGATCATCGAACTCAGCGCTTCCGGTGGCGAAGAGGTTCATGTGGTGGACCACGTTGGATGGCTCAGGACGCATCCGCACCGCACGGATCCAGAAGGGTCGACTCGGCGCCGTCGTGAACCGGACGCAGGAGACCCCATCGTCGGGACTCTGGAGCGGAGCCAGGAACTCGCCGGTGTCGAGCCGGAGGTCGGGGGGCCCGAGCCCGGCGTCTTCGGGGTCCGGCGGGAACTTGAGCTGGCCTGCTGGTTGACTCGACTCCGCCCACGCGATCAGAGTCTGGCGATCGACGGCTGTCATCGCCCGCGAGTCGAGCAGCGGGACGCACCCGGCTTCGTCAGGAAGCCACGGAGGCATCTGCCCCGAAGACACCGAGCGCGCGATCTGGACGCGGGAGGCCTCGATCGCCTCCACGCTGTCGAGCCTGGGTGATCCCGGTCCATCGGCCGTGTGGCAGCGTGTACAGTGTTCGACCACGAGTCGGGCGCCCGTCGGGGGCGGCGCCCCATCGCCACCGGAGCCACTGCCCAAGTCGGTCCCACCTGTCGCATCGACCGATTCGTCGCAGCCCAGCGAGAGGAGGAGCGCGGGGAGCGTGAACCACGCTGTCCGCGCGACGCTCGGGCCACGCAGGCGCCACCCGCTTCGAGCAGCGCGAGGCAGCCAAGGGCAGCGCCGCGTCACTGGGAACTTTCGAGACATACCCCGTCGAACGGCACCCCCGTCTCCGGGTCGAGGTATCGCGAGAAGTCACAGAACGCTCCGTCGGGGCATTGATCGTCTTCTTCGCACGCAGTGGACAATCGCGCCCGCGGGGTGCATACCCCCTCAATATCGGTGGGAAGGTTGGCGTCGAACCCAGGCTGGTTGCAGTAGTGGTTGCGGCCGCAGTTCCCGGCAACGAGGCAACCCGCACCGACCGCGGACTCACAGACGCCGTCGCGAGCCGGATCGCCGCCGGCCACTGCGTTCGAGCATCGACTCAGTGGGCTCTCGCACTCGTCGGTTTTGCTGCACGACTCGCCGTTGGGCACGGCGGGCAGCACTGGCGGCCGCCGGGTGCACGTAACGACGGTAGGGTCGTCGCTGAAGAAGGACTCGCAGCTCGCGGTCAACACGATATCTCGGCAGGCGTCGATCCTCGCCACATCGAGTTCGTAGCGGCGGCGGTCGACGGGTGCGATGAAGTCGCTGCAAGCCGGCGAGATGACGGCCGTGCCTCTGAGGAGGCACGAGGCCTCATCGTTGAAGTTCCCCTGCGCCTCCATGGCAGCACGTGGCCCCTCTGCAGCCGCGCCGCACTGGTAGAGCACTTCGCAGACCCTCGCGGTCAGGAGCTCGCAGTAGGCCCGAAGTCGCTCACCCTCGGTCGACTCTGCATCGGGCAGGGCGTCTTCGGGCACGCCGAGATCGTCGAGCGCGATATCGCTCACAATGTCAGCAGGAACCTCTGTGCCGGTGTCATCTGTGGTGTCGCTGCCGGTGGCATCAACGGTTGTGTCAGCCGGGTTGGTGTCGGTCGAGGTGACCACATCGCCACCCGGACCGATGATGATGCCCCCCCCCTCGATGTCCGCCCCGGACTCCGATGCACAGGCGACCATGGCCAGAGAGGCCCCGAAGCTCAGCAGGCGGCGGACGTGAAGAAGACGCATAAAGGGCCTCCAGTGACAAGAACCTCATGGATGAGAATCGCCGGGACTCCTTGCCCCGGGGCTCCCTCGTGACCCCTTCATGGTTCGCGGGAACTGCCCCCTGCGTCAAGTCCCCCCAGCGAGGCATCGCGAGGCGCAGCCGGGAACGACATGTATTGGGTCATCAGGTCGAAAACGGGCAGGTAGACCTCGACCATGTCTGGAAACGTCGTGCACGTGATCGCGACGCCCGTGGTCTCTGCGCTGAAGTACCACGCGACGACCTCACGCCAGGCCCCAGGGTGAGTGTGGGCAAACCGAGCCTTGATGCCCTGTCGGCCGTCAGCAACCTCGATGACTTCAGTGGACTCGAGGGTGAAGCTCGGCAGGACGCCGCTGAGGTCCTTGAGATTCCGCTCCCAATAGGCTTCAACCAATGGAAGGTCGTCGTCAGGCTGCCAGTCCTCGATCACGATGTTGCAGTTCGGCGCGAAGGCTTCGTCGTCGCCGTTGTTCTCCTTGCAGAACCACTGCCGCGGTCCGGTGAGGTCCGTAAGGTGCCAGTTGGGAGGACATGCCGCGATGTACGACTGCTTGCGCGTCACCGCCCAGTCTGAGGGAGCCTGAAGGCCCTGCTCACCCTTTGGCGTGGCGGCGGCGGGCATCAGCGGCGCCTGGCCGCAGCCGCTGCAGTCGGCGCAGCCCGCGCCCGAGAGGACCGAGGCAAGTGCGACCGCCGACAGCACCGTTCGCCTGCGCGAGCCTGTTGCGGAGCGCGAACAAGAGGATCGGCTCACCAGGACCGTGGAGAGGAGGCGGGTTCGAATCGAGTCACACATGACGGTTGGTCCCAGCGAGCCGGGTGCGGCACGCTCCCGGAACCGTGTTCTCGCAGACGACCGACAGCAAGACAACTCGCTCGTTCGACGGCAGATGCGTTCTCAGCCTAGATGCCACGGTCAACACCCCTAACGAGTCTCAGGCCGATGATGTTTCCCCTGTGGTCGACCGTATCGTACTCGCGGATCGCTGCGCGGACCCGCACCGGGCAGTCGCCCCACGCGCCGCCTCGGCCGACCTTGAACTCACCCTCCGAGGGTCCCACGGGGTCGACCCGCACATCCGTCGAAGGCTCGTGCGGCTGATACCAGTCATTGGTCCACTCCCAGAGAGAACCGAGCGTGTCATGCAGCCCGAAGGCATTTGGCTGCTTCTGCATCACCGGCTGAGCATCGCCGTAGGCATCGCGGCAGCTCCAGGCGATCGGCGAGAGCACGGGGTCGAGTTCGCACTCACACGTCGACGCGGAGAGGTCGCCCGCGAAGGTTGCCGTTGTCGTGCCTGCCCTCGCTGCATACTCCCACTCGGCCTCTGAGGGGAGTCGATAGCCCAGGCAGCCGAGGTCTGCAGGGGGCGGCGCGCCGCACCGGACCGCGCCCCGCCCGTCACCCCAGACGGCGGGGTCATCGGCACAGTCGGTCGGCGTGAAGCGGTAGCAGCGCTCGAGTGACTCGCGATCAGACCGCCAATTTGCGAAGGCGGCGGCG
>JBILLP010000016.1:0-14107 GCA_044376025.1 Bradymonadia bacterium | reverse complement strand
GTGACGGTGTCCCCTGCAAAGCCGCGCCCTGTGGGGTTGTGCCAGCCGAGGCCCTGCTCCTCGAGCTCGCCGGCCTCGGGGTTGGGACCGAGCTTGCTCGCGTCACCGTGGCCATGCGCCTTGCCGATGGTGTGTCCGCCGGCGGTGAGCGCGACGGTCTCCTCGTCGTTCATGGCCATGCGGCCAAAGGTGACGCGCACGTCGTGGGCGGTCCGCAGCGGGTCGGGCTTGCCGCCGACGCCCTCGGGATTGACGTAGATGAGGCCCATCTGCACGGCGGCGAGCGGGTTGGCGAGCGACTCGCGCGACTCGCCCTCGTAGCGGTTCGAGGCCAGCCACTCCTTCTCGGAGCCCCAGTAGATGTCCTTGTGGGGGTGCCAGACGTCGGGGCGGCCGAAAGCGAAGCCGAAGGTATCGAGGCCGACCGACTCGTAGGCGATCGTGCCGGCGAGGATGATCAGGTCTGCCCAGCTGATGCGGTTGCCGTACTTCTGCTTGATGGGCCAGAGCAGCCGGCGGGCCTTGTCGAGGTTCGTGTTGTCGGGCCAGGAGTTCGTCGGGGAGAAGCGCAGGTCGCCCGTCCCGGCGCCGCCGCGGCCGTCGGCGATGCGGTAGGTGCCGGCGGCGTGCCAGGCCATGCGGACGAAGAGGCCGGCGTAGTGGCCCCAGTCGGCAGGCCACCAGGGCTGGCTGTCGGTCATCAGCGCCCGGAGGTCGGCCTTGATGGCGGCGATGTCGAGCTTCTTGAGCTCTTCGCGGTAGTCGAAGCCCTCGCCGTGCGGGTTCGTCTTGGCGTCGTGCTGGTGGAGGATGTCGAGGTTCAGGGACTTCGGCCACCACTCGGCGTTCGAGGATGCCACGGTGGTGTGGGCGCCGTGGGCGACAGGGCACTTGCCAGAGCCAGACGGGTGCGACGCAGACTTCGAATCACTCATGATGAATTCCTCGCGACAGGGAGAGGGACAATGGCCAGCGGAGATGGGGGTGACGGAGAGGGCGGTGGGCGACGCACGCAACCCCGGCAGGAGCCGGCGTGCCCGACCGGGATGCCCCCCGAGCCGGGGGATGTCGTGGCGACCGAAGGTCGATGATGCACCGACGCGCGGTTTGGTCCGCCGAGGCGACCGTGACTAACGCTTGCGCCCGGCTCGTCAAGCCAACGACCGCCCGTCCGAGGCGCACCGGTGTCAGTCGTCGGAGCCTTCGAGCAGCCGCTTCTCACGGTCCTGCCGGACAACGTCGATCAGCGTGTCAAGGTGGCGCTGCCACTCTCGCTGGACCATCGGTCGCACGAGCTTGAAGAGCATCCTGACAAGCAAGTTCGGGTTCCGCAGTCGCGCCTGGAAGGACACCTTGCAGGTGCCGTCGTCGCACGGCTCGAGGATCCAGTCGGCCTGCGAGGGCGGTGGCGCCTTCGGGGAGAGCCCGGTGCTGTACGAGGCGTAGGTGAGTCGTGTGGGCGGCCGCAGGTCGACGATGCGGTGAAAGAGCTTGTAGCTGCCGTGGTCGCAGTGCCCCTCGGAGCCCAGGTCGGTGCGCCCCCCGATGGTCGACCAGGGCGTGATCGCCTTGATGTCATCCTGCCACCGCGCGCGCTGCTCCGGGCCGACGATGTAGGTCCAGACGAGGGAGGCGGGTACCGGGGCGATGCCCGAGACGTCGATGTCGGGGGCCTGCGCATCGAGGCTCTCCCTGAATCGCTCGCGGTGCCGCTCGAGGCCCGCGCCCAGATCGAGCACGCGGGCGGAGACCTGCCCGAAGGGCTCGATCACGTCGTCGTAGGCGGGCAGGGCTGCCAGGTCGATGCTCGAGCGACCGACAAAGGCGTCGGTTGCCAGCAGGTACCGCTTGATGCCGGTCCGCTGGATGACGCTGTTCTTGAGCAGCATGTGCAGCAGCGTGACGTCGGCACCGATGATCTGGTGCCCGGTCGGGGTCTTCTGGCGCGCGTAGGTGCCGAAGTGGGCGACGGCCTTGAGGTCGAGCGAGGGGGCGGCGCGGCAGGCGGCGCAGGTGCAGCGCGAGTTCATCGAGATCTGCTCGATGCGCATGCGGAAGGCCGCGTAGCAGGCCTCAATCAGGTCGATGAGCCGCTCGGAGTCGGTGACGCTCGCCTCAGGAGCGTAGACAAACACGGCGTCGCCCTCGAGCTCGACGAACCTGAAGGGCTCACCGAGCCGCTCGATGATGACCGTGATCAGCTCGTCGAGGATCTCCTGGCCATGATCCAGTTCGGTCGATGCGACGAACCGGGTGTAGCCCGAGATGTCTGCGATCACGAAGTAACCGCTCTGGACGACCGATTCCCTCGTTGCCATGCCGACGACAGCCTCTTTCTTGCGTCCATGCGCCGGGCGCTCGCCCCGCCCAGAATCCGCAGAGTGCGCGCTCTAGCAGCGCACACCGCACACGACAACGGAATCGGTCGCGCCGGCATGCGCGAGGCGTGCGCGCCGCGACAGACCCCGCTCCGCTACCCGACCTCGCGCACCCAGCAGCGCTTGCCGTCGAAGACCACACCGTAGCTGTGCACCGACGTCGCGCCGGCCGCGCGCACCTCTGCGGCGTAGTCGCGGTCGCGGAGCTGAGCGACGGCCTTGTCGAGGGCGGTCTCTGCCGTCTCGCGCGGCGTGATGCGCTTGAACTCGAGCACCGCGCCCGGGCCCGGGGTGCGGGGCGTGATCAGCACGTCGGCGCGCCCGTAGCCGGCCTCGCGGTTCGAGGTCACCCGGTGGGTCGGCTCGAGCTGTACCAGCAGGCCGACCACAAAGGCCTGGTAGACCGCCTCTGCGCGGTCGCCGCCGAGGTCGTGGTGCGAGAGCATCGCCACAAGCAGCGCGCTGAGCAGCTCCTCCGCGGTGTCCGGGTCGCCGTCGAGCAGCGCAGAGACGAGCCGCGAGATGCTACCACGGCCGGCGGCCTGCTCCGAGACCGAGAGCCACGAGCCAAAGGTGTCCCTGAAGACGCTGCGGATCTCGAGGTTCGGGATGCAGAGCTGCACAAAGACGCCGTCGTCGGTCGCACGGGAGCCGGTGGTCGTCAGGTAGCCGGCGAACAGCAGCAGCCCCCACACCGCATCGACGTTGGTGGCCAGCTCGGTGATCGCCACGCTCTCGTCGATGCGCCGCTCGACGGTGCCGCCGGCAAGCAGCGTCTGGATGTCGGGCCCCACCGAGGCGGCGTGGCGGCGCAGCGTGTCGCGGATCAGCGCATTGTCGCTGGTGTTCTTCCAGAAGGGGCGGGGGCCGGCGCCGGGCTCGGCGAGGTAGCTCAGCACCGACCAGGGGTTGTAGATCACGGTCGGGCTCGGCAGCCCGAAGCGGTAGCCGTTGTACCAGCGTCGCAGTGCCGCACCGTCGTGGCCCGGGCCGGCGGCTTCGATCAATCCGGTCACCTCACCCTCGGTGAATCCGAACGAGTCTGCCAGTCGTTCGCTCAGCACCGACGCCGTCTGCACATGGTTCAGGCCGCTGAAAATCCCCTCCTTCGCGACCCTGAGGATGCCGGTCAGCACGCCCTTGTGCAGGTGCGGGTTGTCCTTGAGGCCCGTGGTGAGGAATCCCCTGAAAAACGACACCGCCTCGTCCCAGTAGCCGTGCTCCCACGCAGCGTGCAGCGGTGAGTCATACTCGTCGATCAGCACGATCGCCGGCTGCCCGGTGCACCGGTGCATCAGCTTGGTCGCGACCCAGAGCATGTCCTCAAAGACGCCGATCGGGGTCGATTCCTGGGTGAGCTGCGCGGCCTGCATGTCGTCGCTCGAGGGCGTGCGCAGCTCGCCGAGCGAACGCTCGCACCGGCGCATGGCCTCAGACAGCAGCCGCCGGAGCTTGAGCGCGGTCGCCTCCCACGTCGCGCCCTTGGCATCCTTGAAGGTCAGGTAGATGACCGGGTAGCGCTGGTAGTGCTCGCGCCATCGCCCGCCGTCGAGGGTCCAGACCTCGGTGTCGGCGAAGAGGTCGGTGCGGTCCTCGGTGCTGCGCTCCACAAAGGCGCGGAGCGTCGTCATGTTCAGCGTCTTGCCGAATCGCCGGGGTCGCGGCACGAGGATGACCTTGGCGGCGTCGTCGAGGACGCGCGCAATCCAGCGCGTCTTGTCGACATAGGTCAAGCCCTGCCGCCGCACCTCGGCGTAGTCGGAGTGACCGATGGGCAAGCGGGGCGGGTTTGTGGGTCCGAGGATGGCCATGGGCTCCACTCTCGCTCAGCCGGCGCGCCGAGGCAAGGGCGTGGGCGCCGCGGGCCCGCGCGAGGAGGCGCCTGGTTCATGGCTCATGGCGCCATGCCCGCTCTCGGCGTGGCCGAGCGGTTGCGAACTGACGCCCCGGGTACGTGCGTGGTGGGTTTGACGCAGCGGGGCCGATGCACCAAGAGGTTCGCAGCCGCCCTGCGGCCCGGGAGCAGACCTGCATGACCGCCGACCAACTCCGCGAGGCGCCCCTGTGGCGGCGCTGGACCTTCGCCCTCAAGCCGGGCGCCTGGCCCAAGATGGCCGTGCCGGCGCTGCTCGGGGTGGGGCTTGCAGTCGCCGCCGGGGCGCCCGTCACGGCGCCGGGGCTGGCGCTGGCGCTGCTCTGGACAGGCGCGATGACGGCGGCGATCGTCACGCTCAATGACTGGGCCGACGAGCCGGTCGACCGGCTTCGACGCGCGCTGCTGGGCGACCGGAGCGGGCCCCGGACGCTGGTCGATGGCATCCTGCCGGCGCGCGCACTCCTGGGCGCGGGCGTCGCGGCGGCGGCGGCGGTGGTCGGCGTCGGGGGCTTCGTGACGCTCGGTTCCGGCCGCCTCGCACCCGCAGCGCTCTCCGCAGCCGCGGTCGCCTGCTTCGCCGCCTACAGCCTGCCGCCCGTGCGCCTCAACAGCCGGGGCGGCGGCGAGCTGCTCGAGGCGCTCGGCGTCGGGGTGTTGCTCCCGCTTGCGATCGCGTCGCTCCTCGGGCCGCTGCCCGGGCACCCGGGCGCGGTCGCGCTGCTCGGCGGCGCCTTCGCGCTCGCGCTCTGCTCCGCGCTCCTCAGCGGCCTCTGCGACGAGGTGTCCGACCGCCAAGGTGGCAAGGTCACCGCCGTCACGGCGCTCGGCCCCCCGGCCGCGCTGCGGCTGGCGCTCGTCGCGCTCGCGACGGCCCCGGCCACGCTGCTTGTCGCGGCCGCGGCCGGGTGGCTCCCCTGGGTCGTCGCGCCGGCCGCGCTCGCGCCGATGGGGTGGCTCGTCGGGCTGCCGGTGCGCGAGGCGTCGGTGTCGATGAACCTCGAGGCCCAGGGCCGGCTCAAGCGCCGCGTGCACAGGGTGATCTCGGTGCTCCTGCTGCTGTCTGCGGCGGCGGCCGCGACCCTGCCGCGGACCGACGCGCCGGTGGCACCGTGAGCGGCGGGGTGTCGCCACTGGATCGCCCCCCCGGGCTCTCACTCGCACCGGGCGGCAGCGTCGCGCGCAGCCCGCGAACCTGTACGGAGCGCGCCACCGCCGGGCAGCCGCCCGGGCGCGCCGAAAGGCTGGCGCGGCAGCTTGCGGTGCTGTCTGACGCCTTCGCGAGCGATTATCCCGAAAACCTGTTTTGCGACCTCGACGCACTGGCCGGCCACCTCGCGCGGCTCGACGAGGCCACGGCCGCGCAGACGGTCGAGCAGATGGTCGGGCTCAGCCGCCAGTTCGGCCGCGGAGGGCTGCTCCGGTTCAGGTTTGTGCACGATTTCGTCTACGGGTTTGACTGGTGCCGCTGGGCGGCGAAGGAGCCATCGACCCGAGCGGCGATCGGCCCGTATGACCTCCGCTTTCTCGGCTACCTCTCGCGCCGCGGGACCGAGATCGAGGGGCTCATCGCACAGGGCGACGCCAAGTATGGGCCGCTGCCCGAGGGTGTCTACCGCAACCCCTTCGGCTTCGCGCGCGACGTGGAGAGCGAGGCCTGGCTGCTGCGCGAGCTCTCACGACGCGGCAGCCTGCCGCTCGAGTGCTGGCGGTGCGACGCGGCGGCCCGGGTCGTGCCCTTCGCGGCGGAGCGCGAGGCGCTGGCGGGTGAGGCGGGGCTGCTCCGCCCGGTCGCCACCGCAGGCTCCGCGTCGGGGGGCGGCGCGTGAGCGCGGTGGTGACGCTCCGGGGCGCGGCGCTGCGGCGCGGCGGGAGGACGCTCTTTGCCGGCCTCGACCTCGCGCTGGCGCCCGGGACCCTCACGCTGCTCTGCGGCGACAACGGGCAGGGCAAGTCGAGCCTGCTCTCGGTGCTTGCCGGCGAGCTGCCGCTGTCTGCGGGCTCCTGCGCCGTGCCGCCGCGCCACCGCATCGGCTGGTCTCCGCAGCAGCCCCGCCTATGGCCCGAGCTCACCCCGCTCGAGCAGCTCACGCTGCTGGGGCGGCTCCATGGTGCGGTCGAGGTCGAGGCGCGCGCCCGGGCGGTCGAGCTCCTCGCCGCCGCCGGTCTGGCCGACCATGCTGGACGCCACGCGGGGCGGCTGTCGGGCGGCATGCAGCGCCGGCTCGCGACGCTCCTGGCATTGATGCCGCGCCCGGGCCTTGCGCTGCTCGACGAGCCAACCGCCAACCTCGACGTGGGCGCGTCGGCTGCCGTGGCGGCGCTGCTGCTCGGGGCCCGCGACGAGGGTTGCGCGCTCGTGGTCGCCACGCACGACCCCGACGCCTTCGCGCCGCCGCACCGCGCCCCGGCCGACCGGGTGCTGCGGTTTTCTGGCGGGCGCCTCGACGAGCTGCCCGAGCCGCGTCGCCTGCTCGCGGAGGCCGATCCCACGCTGCGGGTCAGCGGCCCGCGCGCCGCGCTCGAGCCGGTGGCGGCCGCCGCCCGGGGCGCGCGCCTCGAGGTTGAGCTCGAGCCAGCTCGGCTCGCCCGGCTGATCGGTGCCGACACCGCGGCCGGGTGGGGCGAGGCGCCGTGTGGCTCCGACGGAGCGACCCCGTGAGGCCGCTCGTCCATCTCGCGCTGCTGAGGCTCGCGCGCGACCGCGCCGCGCTGCTGCTGACCGTGGGCACGGCCCCGCTCTTCGCGCTCGGCTATGCCGCCTTCAACGAGGCGCCGCAGGGCTACCTTGCCAGCCTGCTCGTCTTCTCGGTGCTGATGAGCCAGTTCAGCGCCGCGGTCGCGGCGGCGAGGGAGCGCGAGACCGGCACCCTGTTGCTGCTGCTGGCCACGCCGCAGCCATCGCCGCTGTTGGCGTCGGCGTTGCTGCTGCCCCACCTGCTCACGGCGCTCGCCTCGCACGCGCTGACGCTGCTGGCGGCGGCGGCCACCGGGGCACTGCCCGTCACGACGGCGACGTCGGTGGCGCTGACGCTGTTGATCTGCCTCGGCGGCAGCGCGGCGTCGTCGGGTGTGGGGTTCGTGGTGGCGGCCTTCACGCGGAGCCTGATCCACGCCTTTCTGCTCACGAGCCTGCTGATGTTCCTCCAGCTTCTGTGTGCGGGGCTGCTCTTTCCGGCGCCCGACCACCCGCTCGTGTCGATGCTCCCGACGCACCCGCTCCGCGAGGCGGTCGCCGGGCAGCTCGGGCTGGGGCCTGAGGTCGGGCGTGGTACCTCGCTCGCGCTCGCGGGGCACGCCCTGTTGCTGCCTACGATCGGGTCGCTGCTGCTGATCGCGCGAACCCGTGCCGCCGTCGGGGACCGCGCGTGACGGCCTGGCTGCGCTCCGCGCGACCTGCCTCGCAGCTCTACCTTGCGCTCGGCCTCGCCGTCGGGTGGTCACTCGCCCTGCGCGACGGCGCGAGGCTCGACGGCGTCACCCTCGCGCTGCTGCACGCCTTCGGGCTCTTTCACCAGCTCTTCATCGTGTGGGCCAACGACGTGGCCGACGAGCAGACCGATCGAATCAACACGACCGCGACGCCCTTCTCGGGTGGCTCGCGCGTGCTGGTGCGGGGCGAGCTCACGGGCAGCCAGCTCCGCCGCGCCGCCTTCGTGGCTGCCGTGATGGCCCAGGCCTGCGCGCTTGCACTGTCGCTCCGCGCCGGCTCGCCGTGGCCGCTGCTGCTCGGGCTCGCGGGGGCGCTCCTGCTTTGGGCCTACAGCTTCGCGCCGATCCGGCTGAGCTACCGGGGAGGCGGTGCGTGGCTCCAGGTCGCCGGGCTGGGCGTGGTGCTGCCCCTGCTCGCCTGGGCGTCGTTCGCGGTGACGCCTTCGGCGCACGGCCTGGCGGTGGTCGGGGCGCTGCTGCCGGCGCAGTTCGCCTGCGCGATCTCGACCACGCTGCCCGATGTGCCGAGCGATACCGAGAGTGGCAAGCGCTCGTTCGCGGTCGTGCACGGCGCATCGGCCACGACCCTGGTCGCGACGCTCTGCCTGCTGGCGAGCGTGGGTCTGCTCGCCTGGCTCGGAGCGGGTCTGATGGTGCTGCTCGTCATTGCGGGCGTGCTGGCGACCAAGCACGCGCTGATCGATGACGCGGAGCCGGGCAGCACGCGGCTGACGGTACGGCTGGCGATGATCGTCGGGGCGGCGCTGGCGCTGCAGCTCGCGGTGGTGCTGCGGTGAGGGAGTTCTTCGCAACGTACGATTTCTTGACGTTGTCGCTGCTCTTCGCCGTGCCGGCGCTGCTCGGCTGGTGGCTCCGGCCCGACCTTCGCCCGCGCATGCAGGCCGGCGCGCTGCTCTCGCTGCCCTTCGCGCTGACCGAGCGCTTCTTCTACCCGGTCTACTGGTCGCCAACCTTCGTGTTCGACCTGATCCACAGGATCGGGTTTGGCATCGAGGACCTGCTCTTTGTGGCCGCCTTCGGTGCCTTCGCAGTGACCGGGCCGTGCCTGGTGACCGGGGAGCGCATCGAGCGCTGTGCACCCCCGCAGGCCTGGCGTCGCGCCGTGGCGGCGGTGGCGGGCCTGATCGCGACCGCGGTGGCGCTGCACACGCTCGGGCTCTCGATGTACTCCGCGACGATCGCCACCGAGCTGGTCGCGGTCGCGCTGGTACTCACGCGGCGGCCCGACCTCTGCCGCGCCGCGCTGACCGGCGGGCTCGTCGTCACGGCCATCTATGGGGCGATCTGCCTGCTCTACGAGGCGCTGCTGCCGGGGGTCTTCGAGCGCGTCTGGCACACCGAGGGGCTGTTCAACCGCACGGTCGCAGGTGTGCCACTCGAGGAGCTGGTCTACGGGGCGGCCAGCGGTGCCCTGGCGACGGTCGTGCTGCCGTGGCTCCGGGGCGAGCGCTACGCGCGGACGGGGCTCGCAGGCGCGGCCGTCGCGACCCGGTAGCACGGCCGTCGCCCCCGGCGTCAGGGGGTGGCTGGCTCGACGCGCGCGCCGTCCTCAAGGTCGTCGGGCGGCTCGACCACCACGCGCGCCCCCGGCCCGAGGCCGCCCGCGACGACCGAACTGCGGGGGCCATACCGGTCGAGCGCGACCTCGACACGGCGCACCCGGTCACCCTCGACCAGCATCGCGGCCCACTGGTCGCCGACCCTGAAGAGGGCGCTCGTCGGGACCACCAGGGCGTCGTCGACGCGGTCGACGACGATCGAGGCGTCGACCCGGTACCCGTCGCCGACCCGTGCCCAGCTCGGCGGCGTCTCGACCGGGTCGATGATCACGTCGACGCGCCGCTCCTCGACGCCGAGGGCGGAGACCCGGGTGGTGGCTCGGGGCTCGACGCGACGGACCCGGCCGGCCACCGGAGGCTCCGAGCCGTAGCCGTCGAGCGTCACCGGGTCGCCGGGGTTCACCCGTACCGCGTCGGTGCTCAACAGGTCGATGACAACCTCGAGTGCGCCGAGGTCGGCCAGTGTGAGGATCGGAGTCCCTGGAGCGACGGCCGATTCGTCTTCCTGCATCACAGCGAGCAGGCACCCGGCCGTGGGAGCCTTCAACACGAAGGCCTCGGGCGGCGTGGCCGCGCCGGAGCTCTCGAGCGCGGACACGATGACGTCGCGCTCATGCACGGCCACGCTCACCGAGAAGCGCGCGGCCTCACGCTCTCGCCGCGCCAGCGCCAGCTCAAGCTCGGCGTGCTCGAGGTCGCGCGTGGCGATCGAGCCACGCTCCGCGAGGCTCCGTGCGCGGGTGGCCTCCTCCTCCGCGTGGGCGAGCGCGGCGCGCGCCCCCTCGTCACGGGTCCGGGCGACGCGGGCGCCTGCCTCCGCCGCCTGCCTCCGCGCCTCGAGCTCCGCTCGGCTCCGCGCGTCGAGCATCGGCGCTGGCCCGGGGTGGAGCGTCGCGAGCACGTCGCCCTCCTTCACGCAGTCGCCGGCGTGAAGGGTCACGCGCTCGAGGACTCCCGCCAGCGGCGCGGACACCACGTAGCGTTCGCGAGCCCGCGCGAAGCCGTCCTCCTCGACGACGTTCTGCCATGCGCCGCGCTGCGTCGCCGCGACCTCGACCCTGGGCCGCGGTGCGCCGAGCACGAACGCGAGTACGAGTCCGGCGACCAACACCAGCCCGACGAAGAGCCAGAGCAGCCGCCGCATGAGGCGGGGACGTCGAGCGACGGAGTGAGATTCGGGGGCAGCGGCGTTCATTCGCGCACCTTGAGGACGGAGACGAGATCGATGCGGTCGAGGCGACGACGCGCCGCGAGCGCGCTGAGCACGGCCGCGACCAGCACGACCGAGAGGCAGAAGACCCACGTGCGGGCGCCGATGACCAGCGGGATCGTGAGATCTTCGGGGCCGAAGAGCCTGACGGCGATCGCCGACAGGCTCCAGCCGAAGGCCGCGCCCACGCCGAGCGCGGGCAGCACCTGCACCGCGAGCTCGAGCAGCACCGACTCCGAGATGTCGCCACGGGTGAAGCCGAGCACCCGCAGCGTTGCGAGCTCACGCTCACGCTCCGCGACCAGGATGCGCGTCGTGTTGTACACGACACCCACGACAACGAGCCCGCTGAGCAGGGTCAGCACGACCGAGAAGATCAGCACGATCTCCATCATGGAGCCCTCGAACCGGTCGAGTGTCGCGTCGCGCAGCGACACCGACGCCACACCCGGGACACCTCGGAGCGCCTCGTGCGCCTCGCGCTCTCGACCGCGCTCGATCGAGAGCAGCACGGCAGAAACCGCCGGCCCCTCGCCCATCAGCGCCGAGAGGTACCCGGCATCGACGTAGGCCGACATGCCGAGCGGCTCGTCGACGACCAACGCGACGGTGAGCGGCAGTTGGCGGCGCTCGCCCTCGAGCACCTCTGCGGTGAGTCGGGCGCCGCGGCCGACATCGAGCACGTCGGCGAGGTGCTTCGAGAGCACGAGCCCCTCGCGCGGCATCGAGACGGTGCGACCGTCGCGGTCGATGAGCCGACGTAGCGAGACACCGGGTGGCAGCCCGAGGAGCGCACTGCGCTCACTGGTGTGCGAGGTTCGCAGTCGCACGGGCACGGTGCGGAGACCCTCGGCGAGCCGCACGCCGGGGAGCTGCGCGAGCTCCCGAACCGCCCGGGCTGACGCGGGTCCGGTGAGCGCGATCGTGGCATCCTCGTGCTGCACCATCCTGAACTGGTGGTGGAGCAGCTCTACAAAGGAGTCGCGCCAGAAAGAGCCCACGACGAGGATGCCGAGCGCGGCGGCAACGCCCGACACAGCCGCGAGCGTGCGCGTCGGGCGCGCCACGACGTTGCGAGCCACGAGGCGCAGGCTCGGCGGCAGCCGGCGCGCGATCCCGGATCGCTCGAGCCAGCCGCGCTGGAACGCCGGCGGCGTGGGCGGCTGTAGCGCCTGTGCGGGCGCCATGCGGGCGATGCGGCGCGCGGGCGCCCACCCGCCGAGGAGCGCCGCGGCGAAGCTGATGGCGACCGCGAGCAGCACCACCGCGGGCTCCGTCCGAAAGGTGAGGTCGGGGAACCTGAAGAACTCGCGGTAGACGTGGGTCATGCCGGCTCCCATCGCGATGCCGAACGGCACGCCGATCACCGAGCCGGCCATGACGACGACGACCGCGAGGCCGAGGTAGTGCCGAACAATCGGGCCGACCCCGAAGCCGAGCGCTCGCAGCGTGGCGATCTGCGTCCGCTCCTGGGCGACCATGCGACCGAGCACCACGTTGACGAGCCAGGCGGCGACGCCGAGGAAGATGATGGGCAGCAGGGTCGCCTCGACCTCGAGCTCCTGCAGCTCGCCGTCGACAAAGCGATGCGCCGGCTGGTCGTCGCGCGTGTAGGCGCCGTAGCCGCCGTGCCGTGCGAGCAGCTCGTCGACACGCCGGAGCACGCCGGCGGGCTCGGCGCCCGGCGCGAGCCAGAGCACGGCCTCGTCGAAGGTGCCGCGTGCCTCCCACCGGGTCGCCACGTCGTCGTAGCTCATCCACAACGCACCAAAGTGCTGGTCGTCGGGGATGACCTCGCCGGGTCGCAGCGCCGCGATGTGCTCGGGTGAGACGACGAGGCCGACGATGGTGAGATCCTCGCGTCGCCCGTGCAGCACGGCGCCGAGCCGGTCGCCGACGCGGAGGCGGCGGGCCTCGGCGAAGGCCTCGTTCAGCGCGACTTCGCCGCGGGCGCCATCGGCGGGCAGTCGACCGTCGATGAGCGCGAGGCGCGTCCGCGCAGGACGGTCGGGCGGCGGGAGCGAGGTGACGCGGGCGGAGACCGGCTCGCGCACCCCGGGCAGGTCGAGAGGCACCTCGAACGCGAGCCGTGTCTCGACCGCCGCGACGCCGTCGAGCCCAGCGAGCTCGAGCGCCGCGGAGTCGGGCGCACGGGCCACCTGCACGAACACGTCGGCGAACGACGTCTGCGCATAGAACTCAGCGCGTGCCTGCTCGAGCGACCGGTAGGCGCCCAGCGGCGCCACGAGGGCCTGGATGCCGCTGGCGACGACCAGCGCGATGCTCGCAAGCTGCCAGCGCATGGCGCGGACATCGCGCAGGAGCTTGCGGTGCAGGATCCTCACCAGTCGATCTCCGCGGGCTGTCGGCGGTCGAGGTTGGGCTCCGAGGCGACGATGCGCCCGCGCGAGAAGCGGAGCACCCGGTCGGCGATGCGCCCGATCGCGGCGTTGTGCGTGATGAGCGCCGTCGTGGTGCCGAGCTGCCGATTCACATCGAGCAGCGCCTGTAGCACGAGCCGCCCGGTCTCGACGTCGAGCGCCCCGGTCGGCTCGTCGCAGAACAGCAGATCGGGGCGCTTGGCGATCGCCCGTGCGATGGCGACGCGCTGCTGCTCACCGCCGGAGAGCTGGGCCGGAAAGTGGTCGAGCCGGTCGGCCAGGCCGACGAGCGCCAGAGCCTCCTCGGCCTGCAGGCTCCGGGGTACGAGCTCGCCGACGATCTCGACGTTTTCGCGAGCCGTCAGCGCCGGCAGCAGGTTGTAGAACTGGAACACAAAGCCCACGTGCTCTGCGCGATATCGTGTCAGCTCGGCGTCGTCGGCCCGCAACAGGTCGTGGTCGCGGTACTGCAGCTCGCCCGCGGTCGGCACGTCGAGCCCGCCGAGAATGTTGAACAAGGTGGATTTTCCGCTGCCCGAAGGCCCAAGCAGCACGACGAGCTCACCGGCCACGAGGTCGAGATCGACGCCCCGGAGCGCCTGTACCTCGACCTCGCCGGTTCGGTAGACCTTGGTGAGGCCCCGGGCGCTGAGGATCGGGGTGCCCGGCGTCGGCTGGGCGCGTGTCGAGCGGGTGATGCCCGGCGCGGTCATCGGCCACCCGCCCCAACGGGCAGCTCCGTGCGGCGGACCTTTCGGCGCCGACCCCCGATCCACACAGCCACTGCCCCCGCGCCGGGCGGTCGGGGTCGAAGGACTCCACGGCGGTTCAGCTGCATCGCAGACCTCGGGGCCCGGAGCGCGGCGTCAGGCACGTCGCCACCTCCGTCCGATGTGACAGCCGGCGCCGGCCGCGTCAACGAAAGGGCTCCGTCGGCCGGCATGTGGTCGTGCCCTCTCGTCGCGCCGAATCGCCGCTGCCGCGTCATCGAGATGTCACTGGCCCACCGCCCCTCGGGCGCCTAGCGTTGTGCCTCTCTCCGCACCCCGGGGCGCCGGCATGCAACGTCGACCACTTCGATTCCTCGCAGCGATATCCCTCTCTCTCGCCGCCGCGAGCGCTGGGTGCGACCGGGTGGCCAAGGGGTCCGGGGGCGACGGCTCGGGTGACGCCGACGCGGCCGATACGGGCGGCACGCCCGACGGCTCGGGTGACGCCGACGCGGCCGATACGGGCGGCACGCCCGACGGCTC
>JBILLP010000319.1:0-4664 GCA_044376025.1 Bradymonadia bacterium | reverse complement strand
GGTTCCGCTGCTGCCGATCGAGTTTGTGCGGTTCCCGAGAATCCAGGACCGGCTCGCCAAATTCACGCCGAAGCAGGAGCGCGAATTCCTCCATTCGCTGACATCGTGGATGCTCTCGCAGTTCCTCCACGGCGAGCAGGGCGCACTCTTTGCCGCAGCGCAGGTCACAGAGACGGTCCAGTGGTTTGACGGCAAGCTCTACGGCGCGTCACAGGTCATGGACGAGGGCCGGCACGTCGAGGTCTTTCATCGATACATCGATCAGAAACTCAACAAGCTCTACACCATCAACGACAACCTCTTTGTCATCATCGACTCCCTGATGACCGACAGCCGGTGGGACATGAAATTCCTCGGCATGCAGATCATGATCGAGGGCCTCGCGCTCGGCGCGTTCGGGCTGATCTACCGGCTCACCGGCGAGCCGTTGCTGAAGAATATCCTGCGATATGTGATCCAGGACGAGGCGCGGCATGTCCACTACGGCGTGCTGGCGCTGCATCGCCATTTTGAGGAGGGCCTCTCGGACGCCGATCGGCGCGAGCGTGAGGACTGGGCGTTCGAGGTCTCGCTGCTCATGCGAAACCGGTTCATGGCGCACGAGGTCTACGAGGAGTGGTTCGAGGGCACGCTGTCGCGCCGCGAGTGGAACGAGGCGGTGCTAGAGGGTCCGCTCATGAAGGAATTCCGCACCGTCATGTTCAGCCGGCTCATCCCGAATCTGCGCTACATCGGGCTTCTGCCAGACCGCATGGTTCGCCACTATGAGGATGCCGGGCTCTACCGGTTTGCGTTCGGGAAGAACGCCTCTGAGCTGTCGGGCGAAGACCTGATCCACGACCTTGATGCCCGCGCCGAAGGACATGTCGAGGGTGGTGGCGCTGACGCGGTGTTTGCCGCGGCGGAGTAGGCCGATGCGCTGCATGGTGCCCGGGCTTGCGCCTCTCCCGGGTTTGTTCGAGGCCCGGATGGGCGACCTGGCGCCGGACCACGAGGATCACGTCGTCGCGTTTCTGCTCTCGCTCCGCGGCTGCGCCCACCAGCACGGCGGGTGGATCGCTCGGCTTGCGGGCCTTCGCGCAGGCGAGCTGCTCGCCTCGCCGTTCGGGTTTCGCGCGTGCGTGATGGGCCTGCTCGCAGGCGCGACCTCGGTTCCGCACGAGCTGCGCCGGCCGGTGCGATGGAACGACGAGATGATCGGCGGCGACGAGGTCCGGAGCGGCGACGACTCGACCTGGGATGCCGGCGTGCTCCGGATCGGCAAGTACGAGTCGTTCGAGCAGGATGCGCGGTTTGTGACCCACAATCCGAACCACATCGCCAAGTGGGCACCCCATGAATTGCTGCATCGCGCCTGCCGGTTCTTCTGGCGGCGCGACATGACCCGCTGGGAGTGCTACATCGCAGCTCGACTCAACGAGCTCGCACCCGTCGCGCTCTGGTACGGTGCCGATGAGTTTGTGAGGCTCGATCGCGGCGGTTTTGACCGAAAGACGGCGGAGTCGTCGCGGTTTGCCGAGCTCGGCGATGCCGCCTGGCTGCACTGCGACGAGTCCGCGCTGCGACAGCGCATCAGGGGCGAGTGGCGGCACGTGGTGGCCGGGCTCGTGCGCGCTGAGGCAGAGTTTTCTGCGGTCGATGCCGAGCTGCGGACAGGGCGTCGTCAGGTGGTCGAACACGCCTTCCTCGATGCCTCAAGCGACGCGCGCGCCTATGTCGTCGGTCACTGGAACCGGCTGACCGCGAGGTCGTTCGCGGAGCTGTTCGAGGTCGCCTACGAGGTGGGTGTCGACCGCTTCGATGAGGTGGTCGCCTACCGCCGATTTGTCGAGGCACAGTGGCGGCGGCTCCTCGGGGAGCCGCTCGTGGTTGACGACGCGGTTGTCTCCGCGCTGCTTCGCAAGTCCGATGCGCTCGACCGCGCCCACCGGCTGGCGCACCACGGCTGGTCTTCGCTGCGACCTCTGATCCCGCCGTTGCGGCGATGCGTTGCAGGCGGATTCTCTGCCACCGACGTCGCGGAGCTGCGCGCTGCCGTCGATGGCAGGGACGGCGGAGTTTCTCTGAATGGGACCGAGGGGTCGGAGGACTGGTCGCTCTGGCTCGAGGGGGTCGAGAGCGTGTCGCCACCGACCGCGAGGTGGCTGCGCGAAGAGCCACCCGCCGTCTGGCAGACGCCGGCCGTCCGGGGGTGCCTTGGCTCTCGCGCGTCGTTCGTCTCCCGGCTCCGCGACGTGCTCGCGGTCGTCGCGGCGCCGGCGGCAGTCTCCGAGCGCGCGGGGCTCGAGACGGCCATCGCTTCGCTGTCGCGCAGTGACGACGACGTTGAGCACCTGCTTGGCAGAGGTGACGGGTTCTTGGCCGGAGACATCGCGGTCCCGTCGACGGCATTCTCGGTGGTCGAGGTGCCCCTTCGGTGCCTCGCCGAGCGGGCAGCAGAGGACGGCGTCGAAATCGAGCTGCCGGAGTGGCCCGACGGGGAGCCCGAGAGGCTGCTCGTCGGGCTGGTTGACGGTCAGGCGGCGATTCTGCCTGCACCCGCGGTCGTCGTTGACCTCTGGGCGGCGGGTGCAGCGGAGTGCGGTCAGCTGGTCGTGCGGCTCGAAGCCTGGCTCGCGTGCCACGGGAACCTCGACGGCTGGCCCGCCTCGGGCGAGGAGTGGCTCGCGGAGCTGTGTGGCGCCGGGCTCTTTGGCTGGGCGCCCAGGCTCGGGTGACGTGGCAGTGCGCAGGCGGGGCTGTCGGAGCCGCATCCTCCGCAGCGACCGCAGGGTGAGTGGCCCGACCCGGGCCTCTGCATCCGGCGGATGACCGCCGTCGCCGCGCCGAGCACGGCGAGCGCGACCGCGGCGCCCTGGATCCAGTCGCTCACGGCGCGCCCCATCCGGCCCACAGGGCAATCCGGTAGGCAACGAAGGCACAGCCCCACGCCAGGGCCGTCTGGTAGGCAACCAGCACTGCGGGCCAGCGCCACGACTGGGTCTCCCTGCGAACCGCCCCGAGCGTCGCGATGCACTGGAAGGCGAAGACGAACCAGACGAGCAGCGACACGGCCGTCGCGCGGGTCACGCTCGGGTCGGAGCGCAAGGCGGCGCGAAGCGTCGGCGACTCCTCATTCTCGTCGGCGTTGAGGCCATAGCTGACGCCCAGCGCGCTGACCATGACCTCGCGCGCCGACAGTGACGCGAGCAGGCCCACGGTGATGCGCGTGTTGAAGCCGAGCGGCTCGAAGACGGGGGAGAGCGCCTCGCCGACCCGGCCTGCGACGGTGTTGGCGAGCACGGCCTCGTTCTTCTCACGGCGGAGCGCGGCGAGCTGCGTGCTCAGCCCCTCGCGCTCGGCACTGCCATCGGGCGCCGCCAGCTTCGCCGACTCCACCGCCTCGATCCGGGGCTGGTAGCTCGCCTCAATGTCCGGCGACTTCGGGAAGGTCATCACCGCCCAGAGCAGCACGGTCGCCGCGACGATGACGGTGCCGGCCTCCTTGATGAACCCTCCGGTGCGCGACGAGACCTCGCGCCAGACGTCCCGCGCGCGCGGGACATGGTAGGGGGGGAGCTCGAGCAGCAGCGGGGTCCGGTCTCCCGGGAGGACCGTGCGGCGGAGGATCCAGGCGACCGCAAGCGCGCCGACGACGCCGGCGAGGTAGAGCCCGAACAGACCGAGCGCAGCGACGTGGAGGCCGCCGGCGATGCGATCGGCCCCGAAGAAGGTGCCCAGCAGCAGCGCATAGACCGGGAGCCTCGCGCTGCAGGTCATCAGGGGCGCGACCAGGATGGTGACCAGGCGGTCGGGTCGCCGCTCGATGGTCCGCGTCGCGGCGATGCCCGGAACCGCGCAGGCGAAGCTCGACAGCAGGGGCACGAAGGCCTTGCCGTGCAGGCCGACGCGGGCCATCAGGCGGTCCATCATGAAGGCGGCGCGTGCGAGGTAGCCACTGGCATCGAGCAGGGCGAGCAGGGCGAAGAGGATCGCCACCTGCGGCACGAAGACGAGCACGCCCCCGACGCCGGCGATGACGCCCTCGACCAGCAGGTCGGTGAACAGTCCCGGCGGCAGCACCGAGGACACCGCGCCCGAGAGTGCGGCGAAGAGCTCCTCAATCAGGCCGATCGCGGGGTCTGACCAGGCAAACATGAGCTGAAATGTCAGCGCCATCACCGAGACGAACAGCAGCGGCCCGAAGATGCGGTGTGTGACCACCGCGTCGATCCGGTCGCTCTTGGTGCGCTCCCGGTCGGCGGGCCGGTAGCCTGCGAGCGCGTGGGCCTCGATCCAGGCGTAGCGGGCCTCGATCGCACGCTCTGCCAGCTCGTGCGCAGACGGGACAGGCTCGCCGGCGAAGGCCCGCGCGAGGGCATCCTCCAGCGATCCGCGCGCCTTCTGTGCCTCGAGCGGCAGCAGCCCCGCCACCGTGTCGATGTCGCTTGAGAGCGTCTCGGCCTGGCCCACCAACCAGACGGCGAACCCGTCAGCCGCCGCGGCCGCGATGTCGCCCCGGCTCGAGAGACCGGCCGCGACGGCCGCGACGGCGTCCTCGACCCTCGGATCCGACCAGCGCCAGCACCGCGATGGCGGCGGCCCCGCAAGGGCCCGGCCAACCGCCGCGGCGAGCCTGGCCGAGAGCCCGGCGTCGTCGCGCCCACCGACCACCACCGGCACGC
>JBILLP010000318.1:0-4683 GCA_044376025.1 Bradymonadia bacterium | reverse complement strand
AGCTCAAGATCCGCGACGAGCGAGTCCTCATTGTGAGGTCGCTTCTTGCCGACATCGGTCAGGGCGGAGACTTCGAGCTTCATGGATTGCCTTCTCCCGGCCCGACCGCCTCGTCGCGCATCAGGCTGTTCCGGACAAACAAGAACAGGGTCTGGAGGATCGACGCGACCGGAACCGCCAGCAAGGCTCCCATCAAGCCGAATGAGTGCTCACCTGCAAGCAGGGCGAACACCACGATCACCGGGTGGATGCGAGCGGAGGTCCCGATGATCTTCGGGTTCAGCATGTTCGCCTCGATGAAGTGGATCAGGAGGATCCAGCCGAGCACGAGGAATCCGGTCGAGACGTTGACGGTCAGGCCGAGGAAGACCGAGGGGATCGTCGACAGGATGGTGCCGAAGATGGGGATCAGGCTCAGCACCGCGGCGATCAGTCCGAGCGTCAGCGCAAACGGGACCTTGAGCATCACGAGCCCGATCGTCGTCAGCACGCCGTTGACCAGGCAGATCATCAGCTGCCCCCGGATCACGCCGGCAAGTCCCCGATCCAGTTCGACGAGGAGCCGGTCCATGCGCGGCCGGCTCGCGGCCGGGAACAGGTTCAGGATGAAGCGGATCACGGCCGGGCTGTCGATCGACAGGAACGCCGCCACCATCAGCGCGACGAATCCGGTCATCACCGCGCCCAGCAGGCGCGAGACGAGCTTCTGCCCGAGCTCGACGAAGCGCGTCACCTGCGCGCCGGACGCCTCGAGCGCGTGCTCGACCGACCCCACCAGTGCCTTCTCCAGGTCGAACCGGCCCCCGTCTGTCTCGTGGTCCTCGTCGGCCCGCATGCGGTACACACCATCGCGGACCCGCTCGACGCGCAGCGCCGGAGAGCCGGCGAGCACCTCGAACGAACCGTCATCGAGAGGGCGCAGCTTCAACAGCACCGAGGGGTTCTCGCTCGGCTCCGACGAGACGGTCACCGGGGGGCGCAGCGCCATGAAGCGCGCGGTCTCATCGACCGTCATCGCCGTGGCGACCGCCGCCCTCTGCGCCGCCTCGTCGACCGCGCCATGCACCGCCCGGTGGGCCGCTCGCAGTGCGCTCGGCGCCGCATCACGATCCAGCACGCCCCCAAGGCGGCTCTCAAGCCAGCGGTTCACGACCGGGAGCTGGGTCGCCCTGAACTCCTGGACGCTCCGTGGCGCATCCTGGGCGATACGCTGCAGCTCGTCCCCGAGTCGCGGGAGCATCATCGCGGCCACACCCGAGGCCAGCGCGAGGCAGGTCGCGTAGACCGTCACCACGGCCGCCCAGCGCGGAACCGACCTGCCACGCCAGCGCTCCGCCGCCATGCGGGCCACGAGGGGCTCGATCAGGTAGACGATGAAGATCGCCAGGAAGAAAGGGACGAGCACCTCGCGGAACGCGATCGTGACCGCGAGCACCAGGCCGGCGAACAGCAGGATCGCGGCGTGTGCCCTGAGGTGTCGAAGTGCTCCGTCCACGTCTGGGTGATCCTGTCAGTCGAGGGCCTGCCTGAAGGCCGTGAACATCGGCAGCGCGTCGTGCGGCCCGGGCCCCGCCTCGGGGTGGTGCTGCACGCTGAAGGCGCGCAGCGTCGGGATCGAGAACCCCTCGATCGTGTCATCGTTGAGGTTGCGGTGCGTGACCCGGACCTCTGCCGGCTGTGCGTCCCAATGCACCGCATAGCCATGGTTCTGGCTCGTGATCTCGACACGCCCCTGGCCGCGGAGCCCGACAGGCTGGTTGGGCCCCCGGTGTCCGAACTTCAGCTTGAAGGTCTGCGCCCCAAGCGCCCGGCCGAGAAGCTGGTGCCCGAGGCAGATCCCGAAGATCGGCACCTTGCCGACGACCTCGCGCACGATGGCGACCTCAGCGTCCATGCGCCCGGGGTCGCCGGGCCCGTTCGAGAGGAGGATTCCGGCCGGCTGTCGACCAAGCACGCTCGCGGCCGGCTCGTCGTGCGGCACGACGAGGACGCGGACCCCGGTCTGCAGCAGGCGCCGCAGGATGCTCCTCTTGACCCCGAAGTCATAGACCACGACCAGCGGAAGGCGCTGCTCCTCGGCATTCCAGCCATCGGCGACCGGGTGGAGCCTCGCCTCGCTGGGCGCAAACGGGTCGCCGGTGTCGACGAGCCGTGCGACCTGCGGCACCCGCGTCGAGCACTGCCTGACGTAGTCGAAGGAGTCGTAGCCCTGGGAGGACCCGATGAGGCTGACGAGCCCGGGGACATCCTCCGGTCCGGCGCCATGGGCGATGCACCCCATCACCGCGCCGCCATCGCGGACCGTGCGTGTCAGCGCCCGCGTGTCGACGCCGGTGATCGCCACCACCCCCTGCGCCTCAAGGAAGTCCTGCAGCGTCGAGGTGGCGCGCTGGTTCGACGAGATGCGGGATGCCTCCCGCACCACGAAGCCCGCGACTTGCGCCCGATCCGACTCGTGATCCCACGGGTTGATGCCGTAGTTTCCGATGTGGGTCGAGGTCATCGTGAGGATCTGGCCCCGGTAGGAGGGATCCGTCAGGATCTCCTGGTAGCCCGTCATCGAGGTGTTGAAGACCACCTCCCCGATGGTGCGTCCGCTGGCTCCGAACGCCTCCCCGGCGAACCAGGTTCCGTCTGCCAGCACCACGATGGCTCGTTCGCGTCTGCTCACGGGGTCTCCGTCGGGTTCGTCGCCGCCGTGTGCGGCGAGCCAGGTTACTCGATGCCGTCGAGGATGCGCTCCCAGCGCACACCTGCCGTACCACGGCTGAAGAAGATGAAGAGCGCCCTGCCCTTGATGTTGTCCTGCGGGACCTGCCCCCAGCAACGGCCGTCGGAGCTGTCGTCGCGGTTGTCGCCCATGGCGAAGACGTACCCCGGCCTGACGACAATCTCGTCGAAGTCAGGGTGCATGCCGCTGCCGAAGACGGCCGTGAGGTGCTCGCGACCGTTGCCGACCCGCTCCTTCCAGAGCACCGAGCCAAGCTGGTCCGGGCGCGCGCCGACGCGCTCCCGGCCGAGCGGCACGCCGTTGATGTGGATCACGTTGTCCCGCACCGAGACCCGGTCGCCAGGCAGCCCGATGACGCGCTTGATGTAGTCCTTGGGCGTGGTCAGCGACCCGACGTCGATGCAGTTCCCGGCGAAGGTCGCCGCAGAGTCGGTGGTCACGTCGTCGTCGGTGCCGGCGATGCCGTCACGCCCAAGGCTCGCCATCCGGACACCCGCGGGCTTCAGCTCGTAGGTCATCGGGTGGCCCCACGCGTCGACCGCCGCCGGAAGCAGCCCGCCACTGACCCGCTGGAGCTCATCGATGGTCGAAGGCAGGCTCCCTGAGCGCGTCCGCTCGACCTCGGCGACCGCCTGGTAGTCGCGCATGAGCTTACCCGTACGGGCCTCATCCGACGGGAAGGCGAAGACAACGATGTCTCCGTGCGAGACGTCGCGCCAGCGGGTCAGGTAGTCGGTCGTGAACGGAAGCCGGAGCCCGTACGCGAACTTCTGCACAAAGAGGAAGTCACCGACGAGCAGCGTGGGCTCCATCGAGGCCGACGGGATCTGGAACGCCTCGATCACGAAGCCGCGCAGCGTGAGCGCGACCAGCACCGCGAGCCCAATCGACTCGAAGTACTCCCTGAACCGGCCCTTTCTGCCGGCGTGGAGGAACTCCGCATCGAGTCGCTCGAGCTCGGTCGCCGGACCCTGAATCGCCGCCTCGCGCTGGCTGGCCGGCGACAGGATTGCCGCGTTGAGGGCGGCGATGGCAGCCTCCGCTCGCCCGCGCTGCTCCGCGGTCATCCGCTTGCGGAGCGAAGCCGCCGCGTGCCGCATGTCGGCCCGCAGTTCGCGGGCCTCGACGATCGTCCACCGCCTCGACGACTGTTCCGGCTGATCCGGCATCTGGATCACTCCGTCTTCAGGACTGCGAGGAACGCCTCCTGCGGGATCTCGACCGAACCCACCTGCTTCATGCGGCGCTTGCCCTCCTTCTGCCGCTCGAGCAGCTTGCGCTTTCTCGAGATGTCGCCGCCGTAGCACTTGGCCGTGACGTTCTTGCGAAAGGCGCGGACGGTCTCGCGCGAGATGACCTTGTTGCCGATCGCGGCCTGCAGGGCGACCTCGAATTGCTGCCTCGGGATGATATCCCGGAGCTTCGAGGTCAGCATCTTGCCCCGCTCGTAGGCGGAGTCGCGGTGCACGATCACGCTCAGGGCGTCGACCTTGTCGCCGTTGACGAGCACGTCGAGCTTGATGAGCGCGCCTTCGCGATACCCGATCAACTCGTAGTCAAACGAAGCGTAGCCCCTCGAGACCGACTTCAGGCGGTCGAAGAAGTCGAAGACGACCTCGTTGAGCGGCAGCTCGTACACGAGCTGGATGCGGCTCTTGCCGAGGTAGTTCAGCGCGATCTGGCGCCCGCGGCGCTCGGTGCAGAGCGCGATCACGGCGCCGACGTGCTCAGGGGGCACGGGGATGGTCGCCTTGATCCAGGGCTCCCTGAACGACTCGATCACCGTTGGGTCCGGGAGCTTGCTCGGGTTCTCGACCAGCAGGTGGTCGCCATCCTTGGTGTCCACCTCGTACACGACGGTCGGCGCGGTCGTGATCAGGTCGAGGTTGTACTCCCGCTCCAGCCGCTCCTGGATGATCTCCATGTGCAGCAGTCCCAGGAAGCCGCAGCGA
>JBILLP010000317.1:0-4706 GCA_044376025.1 Bradymonadia bacterium | reverse complement strand
CGTCGAGCTCGTCGGCACCGATGGCGCGCCAGATGCAGTTGCGCGTGGCATCGGTCGAGAGGATGCAGATGTCGGCATCGAGGCCGTTCTGGTGGCTCTTGTGCGGAGGCATCCTGCCGCCGGTCGGCAGCGAGAGGTCTCCGACGGTCATCGCCGGCGCATCGGGGAAGCGCGCCGCGAGCCGCGAAAGCCCCCACTGGATGGCGGCCACGGTGGCCTCGGTGCCGAAGGCGCGGGCAGGGTTGCGCACGTTGAACCCGGCGCCGTCGCGGAGCGTGACGCCACCGGTGAGCCTGCCGCGGTTTGGCGTCCCTCGTGCCCCGGCTGGCCCGGCATCGACGTAGATGATGAGCTTCTGGCCGATGCGGAGGCGGTCGAGGTTGGTCCCGCGGTTCCAGCGCCGGAGGTCTTGGATCGAGAAGCCTCCGCGGCGTGCGATGGAGAGCCCGGTGTCGCCGGAACGGACGACGTAGGTGTCGCGCACCTGGCCCGACGTCGAGGTCGCGGAGGCCGCAGGCTGGGAGCCACCCGTGGCGGCGCGACGGCCGGTGGAGCGACCTCTGCCGCGCGTTTCGACCCGGATCTGCTGGCCCTCGCGGATCATGTCACCCCGGAGCCGGTTCCATCGACGGAGGTTCTCAACGCTGACCCCGTAGCGGCGCGCGATGTGGCCCAGCGTCTCGCCCGGCGCAACGGTGTGGGTGACCGTCGCGGCTGCCGCGGGGGTGGGCGCGCCCATGAGCAGCAGGAGCGACGCGAGCGCGGCGACGAGCCAGCGAACGAGGGGGCCTCCCTGCGTGAGGGCGCGTCGGTGAGGCTCGTGGAGGCTGCCCGGACGGGATTCGTTCATGCGATCGCCTTCTCGTAGATGCGATAGGTCTTGTAGACCTCGCCACCCATCATCCGGATGCCGGCGTTGATCTTCTCGTTGTTCGCGAGCGTCCACGACAGCTCGGCCTCCTTGTACCCAAGCGCGGTGCCACGCTTGTGGGTCTCGACGTAGAGCAGGACGGACAAGCCACCGAGCACCGAGCCCCTGAACTTGGGGCGCACGCCGAGCAGCATGAGGCGCGCGCTGTTGACACGCTTTCGCACCTTCAGCTCCCAGATGAGCTTGGCGTAGGTGCGTGCTGTGCCCATGCCTCGGGTCTTGTGAAGGATCTCGTTGAGGTTGGGGAAGGTCAGCGCGATCGCAGCAGGCTCGCCGTCAACCTCAGCGATCAGGCCGACGCGCGGCTCGATGACGAGCTTGAGGTCGCGTGCGGCCTTGCGGAGCTCGCTGTCGGTGAAGGGAACGAAGCCCCAGTTCTGGGACCACGCCTCGTTGAACACGCCGAGGATGATCCGGATGTCCCGATCGAAGTGGTTCGGGTCCAGCTGGCGCACCTTCAGGCCCGGGTACTGAGCCACCGCG
Organism: Bradymonadia bacterium; assembly: GCA_044376025.1. Lineage (GTDB taxonomy): Bacteria > Myxococcota_A > Bradymonadia > REDH01 > REDH01 > JBILLP01. Next base: position 3,292 of record JBILLP010000317.1, on the reverse strand, counting down.
TCGGCGATCTGCAGGCAGACCTCAGGCGGAGGCCGCGTGGCATCGTACTTCCACGCGTAGAGGTCCATGGCCTGCCCGAAGCCGCGCTCCTCGATGAGTCGAGCGTAGTAGGCGGGATTGTGGGTCATCTCGACGTGGGGCGGCGAGTGGTGCCCGTCGACGAGGAGCCCCGCGGTGTGGTTGATCGAGAAGTTGAAGGGGCCGCGGATGAGGTCCATGCCCTGGGCGCGCAGCCACGACGAGGCCGTGTCGAGCAGCGCAGCTGCCACGGCGGGTTCATCGGGGCACTCAAAGAAGCCGAAGAAGCCGGTCTTCTCGTTGAACCGCCGGTTGTGCTCGTCGTCGACCTGGGCGCTGATGCGCGCGATGGCCTCGCGGCCGCGCCACGCCACGAAGTACTCCGCACGGGCATGCTCGAAGAAGGGATTCTTGTTGCGGTCGAGGTGGGCGTAGACCTCTGGCTTGAGCGGCGGCACCCAGGCAGGGTCGTGACGGTAGAGCTTCCACGGAAGCTCGACGAAGGCCTTGAGCTCGCGACGGTCGCGTACGGGGCGAACCTCGATCATCTCGACTCCGTGGCGGGCGATTCTGCCCGCGTGTGCTTTCGGGCACCCAGGCAGGCGGGCGAGGTGGCCACGGCACCGCCGCGCGCCGCCCACTCCGCCGGGGTGAAGGCCTCGATGGCCAGGGCGTGGAGCCCGGCCTCGAGCACCGGCGCCGCCGCAGACATGACCCGCCGATGCCGGGCGATACGCGTCTGCCCCTCGAAGGAGGCGCTCACGACCAGCACCCGGGCGTGGCTTTCGCTGCCGCGCGGCACCGCGTGACCGGCGCTCTCGTCCCGGACCTCGAGGTGCTCCGGGGTGAGCGCGGCTGCGAGCAGCGACTCGAGGGTCTGGATGCGCGACATCGGGACGGGACGACACGGGGGAATCTGGTCCCGGGCGGGACGCGACAGCCGCTCAGCATGCGCGATGCGGATCGGCGGGTCAAGGGCTTGTGACCCTTGGCACGATGAGTACGCGGTCGTCGGCTGTGAGGGCTGCGGCCCGCGGCGACCCTGACCGGCACCGCGGGTGCCATCGCGCTGGAGCATCCATGACGGCATTCGACGCCTCGGCGGCCCACGCGCCGCCCGGACCCCGGGCCATCCCGCTCGTCGGCAACTTCTTGAGGTACGGGCTCAGCCCGCTCCGCTGTGCCGAGTACTGCAGAGCGGAGTTCGGCCCGGTGACGCGCTTCTGGCTCCGGACGCCGTCGCGCCGCTGGGTCGGGTGGCTGCTGACCGGACCCGAACAGGCGGAGCAGGTGCTGGTCGAGCGGCATCGTCGGTACCGCAAGGCCGACACGTACGACGCGCTCCGGTGGGTCGTCGGCAACGGTCTGCTGACCGCGGAGGGCGACCTGTGGCGGCGCCAGCGGCGTGCTGCCACACCGGTCTTTCACCGTGACCGGCTGCGGGCCATGGTTTCGGTCGCGCGACGGCACGCGGAGGCATTCGCGGCACCGCTGGGTCGCGCGCCCCGGAGGGTCGATGTGCATCGCGAGGCCAACACGCTCGCGCTGCAGGTTGTGTGTGAGACGGTCTTCTCTGCGTCGATCCGCGAGGACATGCCCGTGATCGGCGACCACCTTCACGTACTGATGCAGCATGTGGTCGACCGGGCAGTGTTGCCGCTGCCCTGGCTCCACGAGCTGCCGCTGCCGCGACGGCAGCGTGCTGACCGTGCGCTGGCGGGCATGGACGCGATTGTCGATCGGATGGTCGCACAGAGTGAGTCAACGGGCTTCTCGGGGGACGACCTGATCTCGACCTTCATGGCGGTGCGCGATGACGAGACGGGCGCCCCGATGTCGCGGCAACAGCTCCGCGACGAGGTGCTCACCTTCTTGGCAGCGGGTCACGAGACGACTGCGAACGCACTGGCGTTCACGCTGGAGTGCCTCGCACGGTACCCGGCGTGGCAGGAGGCGCTGCACGAGGAGCTGACGGGCCAGCTCGGCGACCGGCCTGTGGAGTTTGACGACCTGCAGCGCCTGGACCTGCTCCGAAGGGTGATCGACGAGTCGATGAGGCTGTATCCGCCGGCGTGGTCGGTCGAGCGGTCAGCCGAGGAGCCTGACGAGATCGACGGGTATGCGATCGCGCGGGATGACCTTGCCATTGTCTCGATGTGGGCGATCCACCGTCACCCTGACCACTGGCCCGATCCGCAGCGGTTCGACCCCGACAGGTTCACCGCGCAGGCCTCCGCAGGCCGGCACCGTGCGGCCTACCTGCCGTTCGGGCTCGGGCCGCGCATGTGCATCGGAAAGCACTTCGCGCTGTTCGAGCTGCAGGTGATCCTCGCCACGCTGCTGCGGCGGGTCCGGGTGAGCCCGGTCTCGCCTGCGCCGCCCGAGGTCGAGGCGCTGGTGACGCTTCGACCGCGTGGCGGACTGCCGCTCACGCTGTCGATGCGCTAGGTCGCTGCTTCGGCGACCGGGTTGCGATGGCCCGCATCACGCATGGTGCGGGCCGAGCACCGAGCCGGACCCGGAATCAGGGTCCGCTGACGATGGTGAGCTGGATCGAGCCGCTGCCGCCGGCGCCACCGGCGCTGTTGACACCCGCCGAGGCTCCACCGTTGCTCCCGACGGTCACGACGCTGCCGGATGGGCCGAAGCTGCCACCGCCACCGCCACCGGCCGTGCACTCGAAGTTGTTGATGCCGCCGCCGCCGCCGCCGCCGGCTCCACCGCCGCCGCCGCCGCCCGACCAGGTGCTGAACTGCCCGCCGAATCCGCCGTTGCCGGCACCTGAACCGGTGCCGGGGGTTCCGCGCGTGGCGCCATTGCCGCTCTGCCCGCCTGAGCCGCCGTTGCCGCTGGCGCCCGCGCCGCCCAACTGGCCGGAGCTACCGCCGCCGCCGCCGCCGCCGCCGCCGCCGCCATTGGCGCCCGCAGCGCACCCGGCTCCGTTGCTGCCGTTGCCGGCGCCACCGGCGCCACCGGCGTTGTTGTTGTGGCTGCCGCCACCGCCACCGCCGCCGCCCGCAACCACCAGGGTGACGCCGGTCGTGGTGTTGACCACGTTGCTCGACGCGCCGCCGCCACCGCCATTGGTGCTGCCCGCACCGCCGCCGCCGCCGCCACCGCCGACCACGAGGGTCAGCAGGTTGCCGGGCGACACGGTGATGGTGCCGCTGACCGAGCCGCCGGCGCCGCCGGTGCCCGACGACGTGCCCGAGGTCGTGCTGCCGCCGCCACCGCCGCCACCGCCCAACGCGACGACGCTGATCGAGGTGACGCC
>JBILLP010000315.1:0-4731 GCA_044376025.1 Bradymonadia bacterium | reverse complement strand
GACCGCACGCAGCCGCCCGCCCCGGGCACCCCGCGCCCCTTCGCGCTGCCCGAGTCCCGCACGCTGCGCCTCGACAACGGCCTCGAGGTCGTGCTGCTCGACCGCGCCGGCGTACCGAACCTGTCGATGCGCCTCAGCGTCAGGGCCGGGCGCGACCAGAAGCCCGACAACGTTTCGGTGGCCACCCTGACGACGCGGCTGCTGCGCGACGGCGCCGCGGGCCGGTCGAGCGCAGAGGTGGCCTCGTTCATCGACGGCAACGGGCTGGCCTTCTCGGGCGCGGTCGACGCCAACCGGGCGGTTCTGGCCGTCGACGGCCTCACGCAGTCGGCGCCGGCGATGCTTCGGCTGCTCACCGACCTCGTGTCGAGCCCGGGCTTCCCCGAGGACCGCGTCGCCGCCCGCAAGGCGGAGTACCTTGGCGAGATCGAGCGCGACCGCGCCCAGCCCGACTACCACCTGCAGCGGCTCACCTACCGGGTGCTGTTCGGCGACCACCCCTACGCGGCGCTGCAGCCCGAGCCGGCACAGGTCGAGGCGGTGACGAGGGCCGATATCGAGGGGTTTTTCGCAGCCACCTTCGCACCCTCCCGGGCGCGGCTCGTCGTCGTCGGCGATCTGCCCGACGGCTTCGAGGCGACGCTGCGCGAGACGCTCGGGAGCTGGCGGCACGACGCGCCGGCGTGGCAGCCGCTCCAGGCCCCGGCGATCCGTGTCTGCAACGAGGCCTTCGTCGTGCTTCGGCCCGACAGCGTGCAGACCAACATCAACTGGGTGGGGCCGGGCGTCACGCAGGGCGACCCGGCCTTCTTCGCGACCCTCGTCGCCAACCAGGTGCTCGGCGGCAACGCCGGTGCCCGGCTCTTCATGAACCTCCGCGAGGCCCGCAGCTACACCTACGGCGCCTACAGCAGGCTGCAGCAGATCCTGGGCGCCTCGTGGTTCACCGCCTTCTCGAATGTGCGCAGCGAGGTCACCGAGGGCGCGCTCACCGAGTTCCGCAACGAGTTCTCGCGCGTCGCCAACGAGCCCTTCGCCCCTGCGGAGCTGGCGGGCGCGGTCGACTACCTCGCCGGCATCTTCCCGATCCAGAACGAGCAGAACGCGCCGCTCGCCGACTCGGTGCTGCGCACGCTCGACCTGGGGCTGCCGCTCACCTACTTGACCGGCTACCGCGACGCGGTGCGCGGGGTGTCGGGCGACGCCGCGCTGGCCGCCGGCCGCGCGACCGTGCGCGGTGAGGCGCTGTCGCTGATCCTGGTGGGCGGTGAGGAGAAGACCGTCGCACCGGCCGGGGAGGTGACCTCGAAGGTCACGGTGTACGACCTCGGCGGCAACCGGCTGCGCGAGGTGCCCGGCAAGCTCCCGCGCACCTGCACGGAGTAACGCCGCGCCTCGTCAGGGGCGCAGCGCCCGTTCGAGCGCGTCGATCGCGGCCCGCTCGAGCGCGGCAACCTCGCGGAGCGCCTGCGCGGCCTCGCGGCGTCGAGGCGCTGACGCGAGCGCCGCGACCGTGGCGCCGGGCTGGTCGGCATCGGCCGGCAGCTCCTCCGCGATCCGGGTCAGGGCCTCATGCACCGCACGGTAGTGGTGGCCGGCCTCGGCGAGCCGCCTCGCGCCTCCCGCCGTGACCGGCAGCCCCGCCGCAGCGGCATCCTCGGCCCAGGCGAGCAGGTAGAGCGCGGCGCAGCGGCGGGCGCGGGTGAGCTCGGTCGCCCAGTCGCACCAGAAGGCAGCAAGCGCCGCGAGCCGCTCGGGTTCGGATACCGGCGGACAGCGCAACTCGAGCAGGTCGGCGGCCACCTCGAGGGTGCGCGCCCCCGAGGCGAAGAAGACCTCTTCGCGGTGCATCAGCTCGTGCCGCGTGCGGCCATGCTTGACGGCCCAGTCGAGCGCATCGGCCGCAAAGGTGGCGAGATGCCGCGGCTTGGAGGCCCCCCCGGGCCGCAGCACCGTGACGGAGAGGTCGGCGGGGCGGTCGGCCGACACACCGAGCGTGGCGAGGCCCGGGTCACTCGCCTCGACGTGCGGCAACAGGCAGGACTGCGCGCCGTCAGAGAGTCCGACAATCACCTCGTAGGTGGCCGGCCCGAGCCCGCCGGCGACGACGGGCCGCCCCTGCCGCAGCTCGTGGTCAACGAGCGCGAAGAAGGCCGCCGGCGCGAGGTCGGTGTAGGTGCGCAGGTCGAGCGAGAGCAGCGCGGAGAGGCTCTCGGTGACGCCGTAATTCTCGACGTCGAGCGACGACGAGAGCCACTCGACGCCCGGGAATTCGGCACGCCAGGCGTGGTTGTCGTCGGGGGTGAAGAGGTAGCTGCGAAAGGCCGCGCCGCTCATGCCCATCGCCTGGGCGAGGCTGACGCTGCGGTCGCGGAGCTGGACGGCGGTGACGATCGAGGCGACGAGCCCGTTGACGCCGCGGGCCGGGGAGGGCCTGAGCCTGACGTGGACGATGCGGGGGTCTGGCATGGCTTCGCGGCCCTGTTCGCGCCGGGTTCTACGCCCTGCCGCGGCGGCGCCGGTGCACGGGGGGTCGAGCGGGGCTCAGCGGTTGAGCAGCTCGGTGATGTCGGCGATGATCGACAAGAAGTAGTCGATGCGCGGACCGGCGGAGTTGGTCTCCTCGTAGTGGTCGCCCGGCGACTGGATCAGGTAGGGGAGCACGGGGTCGACCACGAAGTCGTAGGTCGGCACGATGTAGCCGAGCTCGTCGTTGCCGAGGCCGATGGCGTAGATGTAGTCGCCGGGGAGCGCGTCGTAGAGGTAGCCCGAGGTGGGCGCGGCGGCGAGGTCGGGGGGACCCTCGATGTTCTGCTCGAAGACGCAGGCGAAGCGGGGCTCGACGCCGGGATCGAGGCGCGAGACGCGGTCTTCGCCGCAGTTGACGTCGGTCGGGTCGCCGACGATCGGGTTCTTGACGGTGTTGTCGGGGTCGAAGCCGCCGGTCCAGGTCTCAGAGAAGGTCTCGCCGGGCACCGTCTGCATCGTGAGGTTGCCGATGCGGACCTGCGAGATGGCGCTCTTGACCTGCGGGTAGCGGGGGCCAAGGAAGCCGTCCTGGAAGCGCCAGTTGTAGACCTCGCGCCTGAAGAGGTTGAGGCCGAAGACGGCGTTGTGGAAGAGCCGGTTGACGATGTCGGTCGTGAAGACGCGGGTCGAGAACGACAGCGTCTCGTCGGTGATGCGGGTGTAGCAGCCGACACGGTTGTCGCCCTCGCAGGGGGTCGAGAAGGCCTCGATGGAGCGGGCGGCGAGGCGGTCGCCGAGGGCCTTGGCGCGGGCGAAGTCCTTGCCGGTGTAGCGCTCGCCGTCGAGGCCGAGGACGGGGGCGTTGCTGCCCGGGGTGAGCAGGCCGCCGCAGGTGCCGGTGGTGTAGACGGCGACGCCGCCCAGCGCGGGGAGCCCGTCAAAGATCACGCTCTCTCCGGCTCCGCGGATCTCGGGGAGCCCCTTCTCCGCGCCCTCCCTGAAGAAGTGGGGGAAATCGGAGGTGATGTAGACGTTCTCGGACCAGAGCACCTCGGGGTGGCTGTGCCAGTTGAGGAAGACGCCGAGCGTGCTCGCGGGGTCGGTCGCGGCGGCGCCGTCGCGGACGATGCGGATGCCGGTGATCAGGTCGTTGGCGATGAAGGGCGGGCGGCTGTCGCGGAGCGCGACGTCGAGGCTGCCCGTGTGGACCTGCATGGCGTAGACGTCGACCGGCTCGAGCCGCTGCACGGCGTCTGCGAGCATGGTCTCGACGCGGCTGTAGATCTCCTCCATCCACTCATCGACGACGCCCGAGCGGTCGGGCAGGTCGGAGCCGAGGACGCCCGGGCCCCACTGGCCCATGGTGTCGGGCGCCTCGTGGGTGTGGGTGGCAGAGATGATCAGCTCGTCGATGCCGAGCGCGGGGTCGAGGCGGCGCTTGATGCGCTCGGAGTCGCTGTAGAACCAGCCGACGGTGTCGACGGTCAGCACGGCGATGCGGCTCTCGCCCTGCTCGAAGATGGCGCCGCGGGCCCAGATGGGGTCGTGGGCGATCGGGCTCGAGCAGCAGTCGGGGCCGGTGCAGTCGGCGGCGAGCCACTCCTCGGGGCAGATGCCGGCGGGGCGTGAGAACTCGAAGCCGGCGATCCAGGCGCCCTCCATGAAGCCGTTGTCCTCGGTGCCGTCGGCGTCGGGGCCGGTGTAGGTCCCGAAGGAGCGGCAGTCGGCGAACTCCGGCGTCGGCGGGCAGATCATGTCGCGGCCGCAGTCGCAGAAGGTCGTCGGGTCGGTGACGTCGCCGTTGAAGGTGACCGGGTTGCCGTGCTCGTTGAAGTTGCTGCCGCCGTTCGCGCGCGGCAGCTCGAAGCCGCTCGGCGTGATGTCAACGGCCCCGAATGCGGCCTTGAAGGTGGCATCGACGCGCGTCGGGCACGAGGGGCCGTCGGGGCAGACGAGGTCGGGCGGCGTGTTGAAGATGCAGCGGCCGCCGGTCGCCGGCGTGTCGGCGCCCTCGAAGGTGCAGGTCTCCTCGTCGCGGCAGTCGTCCTGCGAGAAGCAGATGCGGGTGTAGATCGAGCGGCAGACGCCGTTGAGGGGGCGCTCGAACTCGTCGCAGTTGAGGCTGGCGTCGTCGACGGTGTCGGCCGTGGTGTCGGCGGTCGTGTCGTCCGAGCCGGTGTCGGCGGTCGTGTCCTCGGTGCCGGTGTCCTCGGTCGTGTCGCCAGAGCCGCCCGTGTCGGTCGTGTCGTCGCCGCCGGTATC
>JBILLP010000015.1:0-14336 GCA_044376025.1 Bradymonadia bacterium | reverse complement strand
CGACGCGCTCCGCAGCGAGCGGACGATGCAGGCGATGCACCGCATCGCCGACGCCGCGGCGCGGCTCGCGGAGTCGATGCAGCGGGACCTGACCGCCGATCCCGCGCTCCTGTTCACCTACACGACCCCGATCGGCGACATCGTGATCGCGGGCACGGCGGCCCACACCCACACGCTGGCCGCGAGCCCGCTCCTGCTGATCGACCTCGGCGGCGACGACAGCTACATCGGCGCGGTCGGTGCCAACCGGGGTTCAGACCAGCCGATCTCGATCGCGATCGACCTCGGCGGCAGCGACAGCTACACCTACGCCAAGGTCGGCGCGCCGGGCGATGCCGGGCTGCTGGCCAGCGACGGAGCCGGCCGCGCGGTGCCGGTGCGCGGGGGCAACGGGCCGGTCACGCTGTCGAGTGCGTCGCGGCAGGGCGCCGGTCGCGGGGGCGTGGGCCTGCTCTACGACCTCGGGCCGGGCACCGACCGGTACGAGACGCTCCGGTTTGGGCAGGGCTACGGGCTGCTGGGCGTCGGCGTGCTGCTCGATGAGCAGGGCGGGGTCGAGATGACGTCGGAGTCGGTCAGCCAGGGCGCCGGGCTGTTCGGGACCGGCATCGTGGTGCTCGGCGACAACCCGAACCGGCTGACCGCCTACCACGCGGCGCAGGGCTACGGAGGACCCTACGGCGTTGGCGTGCTCGTGGGTGGCGCCGGCGACGACGTGTACACCGCCGTGCCCGGGGATGCCTCCGCGGGCGACGCGCTCTACGTCGAGCGGCTCCGGGGGCCGGCGGTCGCCTTCTCCGCATCGCAGGGGGCGGGGGTCGGCAGCCCGCCGACCGCGGTGCGCGGCGCGATGAGTGGAGGGCTCGGGTGGCTGATCGAGCGCGGTGGCGACGACCGCTACGTGGCCGGCCTCGGCGCGCAGGGGTTTGGTCGAAGGTTCGGCGCCGGCCAGCTGGTGGACCTCGCCGGCGACGACATCCACGATGTCGCGGCGCTCGGCGCCGGCGCGGGTGTCGAGGGCGGCCAGGGGCTCCGCGACGACCGCGCCGGCCGCGACACGCTCGGGAGCGCGACGCGGCGGCTCGAGGCCGGCGCCGGCTACGGCGAGGACTTCGGGGGCGGCATCAGCCTCGACCGCGCCGGCGACGACCAGGCCTTCGTCACCAGCGCCAGCGGCGGCTACGCCACGGTCAACGGCTTCGGCCTCGCGGCCGATGCGGCCGGCAACGACCGCTACGATGCCGACTCGAACGAGTCGTTCGGCCGGGCCGTGCTCACCGTGGTCGGATCGCAGCCCGCGTCAAACCCGCGGCGGGGCATCGCGACCTTCGCCCTCTTCGTCGATGCCCGCGGGGTCGACGTGTACGCGAGGCCCGACGGCGTTGCCGGGCCGGTGGGCGATCGGCGCTCCTGGTCGCAGACTTCGTCCGACGAGGCGGGGCTGCCGGTGCATGCCGGCGGCGTCGACGGCCTCGGGCCGCTGTTCATCGGCGGACGGCAGGAGCCCCTTGACGCGACCCCGTGAGGACCGCGACGATGCGTGACGTGACACCCTCAGGACCTGGTGTGTGCCCATGCCTCGACAAACCCCACCTCGAGCCTCGAACCATGGACGCGTCGGCCTCGGGGTCATCGCAGCCCTGCTGCTGCTGTCGGGCTGCGGCGGTGACGACGGCCCGGTGATCGAGAACGGCATCGACCTCACCGGGGATTCTGGGCGTCCGCGGCCCGGAACGGCCGAGGAGGACACCACCGATACCGTCACCCAGGACACCCGCGTCGAGGTCGATACCGCCGTCGACACAGGCAGCCCAGACGCCGACGATGCGACGACGGACACGGGCGTCGAGACCGACACCGACGACCTCGACGGCTCCCGCGACCAGCCGACGGGCGCCCCTTGCACGCGCTCGGGGGACTGCGTTGGCGGGCAGTGCCGCTTCGCCCCGACCTTCCCTGATGGCTTCTGCACAGCCCCGACCTGTGCCGAGGACTCGCCCTGCGCGGAGGGCGAGCTTTGCGCAACCTATGGCGACACCCCCTTCTGCACGATCCCGTGCGTGGCCGACACCGACTGCCGCGAGGGCTACCGCTGTGCCACCGTCGACGGACCGGCGAACCGGGGATGCGCCCCGCGCCCCCCGATCGTGCCCCAGCCCGATGGCGAGGCCTGCGCGTCGGACGAGGAGTGCCTCGGCGGGACATGCCTGCGCGACCCCGAGTACCCGTCGGGATTCTGCACGAGGCTCGGCTGTACCGACACGTCGGACTGCACCACCGACGGGCTCGACAACGAGTGCCTGCGCGTGCCGGGCAGCGAGGCCCAGTGCTATCGCATGTGCTCGACCAGCGCCTCGCCCTGCCGCCCGGGCTACTACTGCCAGAACTCCGCGGCCGGCTTCCTGTACTGCCAGCCGATCCCGCAGGCACCGCCCCCGCCGGAGCCCGACGAGCCGATTGCAAACCCCTTCAACCCAACCTGCATCGACGGCGACAGCGGCTCCCAGACGATCGATTTCACGGTTGCGCCGACAACCCGCTCGTTTCTCTCGACGCTCTACACGACGAGGGGAGGCGTAGATGCCATCACGCTGACGACTCCGAGCGGCGTCTCGTACCCCCTCAACTCGCCGCCCTGGTGGGGACTGACGGCGGGTGAGTTCTTCTTCTCGAGCATCGTACCGATCTACGTGCCGCAGTTCCCTGCGGCACAGGAGCTGCTCGAGCCGGGCACCTACTCCCTGGCGTTCACGACGACGTCGGGGCAGGCCTGCCTGCAGACCGTCGAGTCGTCGCAGCGGGGAACCACGCTCGACATCAACGTCTACTTCGTTGGGGTCGGCTGGGTCGATGCGACGACTGCCAGCACCAACCCCGACCTTGGCCAGGTCTTCGACAAGGTCGATGACATCTTCAGCCAGTCGGGAGTGTCGCTCGGGACCATCCGGTACTTCGACGTGACCGGGCCGGCGGCGATCTACTACCGCATCGTGCGGAGTTTCGGCGAGGTGCAGCGCATGGTGGCGCAGAGCAAGCTGCCGGAGCCGTACGGGGTCGAGGAGGCGAAGTCGATCAACGTCTACTTCGTACAGGGCTTCGACTTCTCTGGTGGCGCGATCGGCATCTCGTGCGGCCTCCCGGGCGCGATCGGCCTGCATGGCACGGCTGCATCGGGCGTGGCGTTCACCACCGAGTACATGAGGACGACGGTCAACACCCGCGCCGGCTCGGTCTCGGGGAACTACTACACCGGCCTGGTCATGGCGCACGAGATCGGACACTACGTCGGGCTCTTCCACATCGGCGAAGACGAACTCAGCGACACCAGCAACGAGCCGCTCAACCTGATGCTCCCCGTCGCCTACGGCGACAACACCCGGCTTACCGCGCAGCAGTCCGAGGTCCTGGCCTCGAATCCCGTGATGAAGTGACGCGAACGAATCGTCGACCGGTGACGAGCGTCGCCCGGCTGGCCCCGGCGGCCTGCAGCCCGCACGCAACCGGTGACGTGTCGACCGCGGCACGCTCGGGCGCGACGCGATGGCGGCAGCGCGACCCTCGGCCTCGGGCCACGATTCACCGGCGGACGGCGGGAGCCCCTTGACGCGACCCCGTGAGGACCGCGAAGATACGGCACCCGTAACCTTCGGACTCGGTGCGCCCATGCCTCGACGAACCTCGACTGGAGCCGCAACCCATGGGCGCGTCACCCGGGGGCTCATCGCAGCCCTGCTGCTGTCAGGCTGCGGCGGTGACGACGGCCCGGCGATCGAGAACGGCATCGACCTCACCGGCGATACCGAGCGTCCGCAGCCCGACACGAGCGTGGAGGACACCGCCGACACCGCCACCGAGGACACGAGCGTCGAGGTCGATACCGCCGTCGACACGGGCAGCCCCGACACCGACGATGCGACGGCGGACACCGACATGCAGGCCGACACCGACGACCTCGATGGCTCCCGCGACCAGCCGACGGGCGCCCCGTGCACGCGCTCGGGAGACTGCATCGGCGGGCAGTGCCGCTTTGACCCGACCTTCCCCGACGGCTTCTGCTCCGTCGCGGTCTGCTCGGCCGATTCGCCCTGCGCCGAGGGCGAGCTTTGCGCAACCTATGACGACACCCCCTTCTGTACGGTCCGGTGCGAGGCCGACACCGAGTGCCGCGAGGGCTACCGCTGCATCAACATCGAGGGGCCGGCGAACCGGGGATGCGTCCCGCGCCCCACGATCGTGCCCCAGCCCGACGGCGAGGCCTGCACCTCAGACGAGGAGTGCCTCGGCGGAACCTGTCTGCTAGACCCTGAGTACCCGTCGGGATTCTGCACGAGGCTCGGCTGTACCGACACGTCGGACTGCACCACCGACGGGCTCGACAACGAGTGTCTGCGCGTGCCGGGGAGCGAGGCACAGTGCTATCGCATGTGCTCGACCAGCGCCTCGCCCTGCCGCCCAGGCTACTACTGCCAGAACTCCGCGGCCGGCTTCCTGTACTGCCAGCCGATCCCGCAGGCGCCGCAGCCGCCACCGCTGGTCCCGAACCCCTTCAACCCGACCTGCATCGACGGCGAGAGCGGCGACCAGACGATCGAGTTCACGGTCGCGCCGACGACCCGCTCCTTCGTCTCGACGCTCTACACGACCCGGGGCCGCGTCGATGCCTCCGCGCTGACCATCCCGAGCGGCCGATCCTACAGCCTCGACGCGGCGCCCTGGTCGAAGCTGGCGGTCGGCGAGTACTTCTTCTCGAGCATCGTGCCGATCTATGTGCCGCAGTTCCCGGGGGCACAGGAGCTGCTCGAGCCGGGCACCTACTCGCTGTCGTTCACGACGAGCTCGGGCAAGGCCTGCGTGCAGCTCGTGGAGTCGTCGCAGCGGGGCACGAGGCTCGACATCAACGTCTACTTCGTGGGCATCGGCTGGGTCGACGCGACGACCGCCGCCACCGACACCAACCTCCGCGAGGTGTTCGACGAGGTTGACGACATCTTCGGCAGCGCGGGCGTGTCGCTCGGGACCATCCGGTACTTTGACGTCACCGGAGAGGCCGCGTCGTACTACCGCATCGTGCGGAGCTTCGGCGAGGTGCAGCGCATGGTGGCGCAGAGCACGCTGCCGGGCCCGTCGGTCGCCGACGCGCAGTCGATCAACGTCTACTTCGTGCAGGGCTTCGCCTTCCCCGATGGGGTCGTGATCGGCATCTCCGCGGGCATCCCGGGCGCGATTGGCCTGCACGGCACCGCGGCGTCGGGCGTGGCGTTCACCACCGAGTACATGCGGACGACGGTCAACGGGCGCGGTGGCTCGATCTCGGGCAACGCCTACACGGGCCTCGTGATGGCGCACGAGATCGGCCACTACCTCGGGCTCTTCCACATTGGCGAAGACGACCTCGGTGACACCAACAGCGAGCCGCTCAACCTCATGCTCCCGGTCGCCTACGGCGACAACACCCGCCTTACCGCGCAGCAGTCCGAGGTCCTGGCCTCGAATCCCGTGATGAAATGACCCGAACGAATCGACGATGGATGACGAGCGTCGCACTGCTGGGCCTGGCGGCCTGCGGTTCTGACGCGACTGGGACACCTCGCGCCGACGACACGACGGCAGCGCTCGACGGATCCGGTGACACCGGGAACGTCGGAGGCGGGGACTCCGGCGCGGGCGAGGACTCGGGCTCAGGCGTCAGCGGCGGGGGCGACAGCGGCGAAGGAGACAGCGGAGGTCTCGACACCACGCCGCAGGACCCGGCCGACGACGGCGGCCCCTGCCGTGTCGATGCCGACTGCGTGAGCGGCTTCTGCCTCGGTGACGACGAGGGCTTCCCGCAGGGCATGTGCACCGTGTTCGACTGCGCCTCGCGCGCGGACTGCTTCGGCGTCGGCACGGCCTGCCTCCGTGGGCAGTTCAACGGCAACCTGTGCGTACCGCTCTGCACGACCGACTCTGACTGCCGCGAGGGCTACGAGTGTGTGGGCAGCGGAGCGGGCTCCTACTGCTACCCCGCCTTCGCCAACGACGTGCTAGACCCGCTGTGCGACTCCGAGTTCGTGGCGGCCGACGACGTGGCATCGCTCAGCTTCATCGGGGGCGGCGGGCGGCTTGACCGTCACCGGATCGCCTTCGATGTCTCGGCCGCCGCCAACAGCATCTACGTGCTGGCATGGAGCCGGGATGCGGCGCTCTTCCCCGACCTGCTCGTGTCGCCGCGCGGCACCGAGCTTCGGGCCCGCGACTATGCCAACTACCTCTTCACGCCGCTGACGCTGAACCAGGTCTCGCCCTGGCTCGTACCGGCCACGACCGAGACCGCGGGGATCGTCGAGCCGGGACGCTGGAGCATGGAGTTCGGGTTCGACGGCGGCCGCAATGACGACATCTGCTACGTCGTCATGGAGGACACCGGCACGCTCGCCTCGACGGGCGAGGCGCAGGTGATCGACCTCAACTTCTACTTCGTCGGGGCCGACGGGCTCGACGCGGCGACCGCTCCGGACAGCGAGGCGTTCGCCGACCTTCGCCAGGCCTTCGATGGCGTGTACGCGTCGGCCAACGTGTCGATCGGGACGGTGCGCTACTTCGACGTCTCGGGCGACGTGCTCGACCGCTTCAGGGTGATCCGGTCGCAGGATGAGGTGTACGAGCTGGTGAAGCTCTCGCGCCAGCCGGGCTCGACGCGCGAGGCGCTGCTGTCAGCCAATGTCTTCTTCAACGCCGGGTTCGCCGGCGAGATGTCGTCGGTGCTCGGCGTGTCGACCGGGATCCCGGGCGCGGCAGGCGTGCACGGGCAGGCCGGCACCGGGCTGGTCTTCTCGTCGGAGTACCTCAACGAGACCGCGACCGACGGTCCACGCCTGGTCGGCCAGGTGCTGGCGCACGAGATGGGGCACTTCCTGGGGCTCTTCCACACCTCGGAGCAGACCGGCGGCCAGTTCGACCAGTTCGAGGACACACCCGGCTGCCCGTCGATCTCAGACGGCCAGCTGCGCGCCTGCCCCGATTTCGACAACCTCATGTTCCCGATCGCCGCGCCCCGTGTCCGGCTGGACCTCTCCGAGGGACAGATCCAGGTGGTGCGGGCGAACCCGCTGACGCGGGTCCCGTGACCTCCCCTGCCTTGAATGCCCACGAAGGCGGCGCGTCACACCGCCGAACCGCGCCCCCCGAACCGACCGGTGCCTCCATGAACCGCACATTCCTTGCCCCCCTCGTCGTTGTACTCTGCGCCTTCTCCGCCGATGCCGGCGCCCAGACGGCACCGACGCCCTCGACCCCGCCCGCGGCGCTGCCCGGGCTCAGCCTTCCGGCGCTGCCCGCGGCACCGCTGCTGACGGAGTTCTCTGCGGCCGACCGCGACAAGGTCATGCTGCTGCTGTCGGGCTTTCACGGCATCGGGACGCGGCAGGAGTTCGAGGCCGCGACACCGCAGGCCCGCCGCCTGCTCGAGGCGATCGCGCGCGACAGCTCGGTGGGCGCGCTGCACCAGAACCGCGCGCTCGCGGCGCTGTCCTACTGGAACGACGCCGGCGTCGAGGCGCTGTTCGTCAACCTGCTGAACACGCCCACGACGTCAGAGATGAACCGGCACCGGCTCATCGGCTTCTTGGCCCGCACCTTTGGCGAGCGTGCGCTGACCTGGGTCGAGCGCTACCTGACCGACGCCGACCTCCAGTTCAGGCTGACGGCGGTCGAGGCGATCGCCTCGATCGCGACGCCTGCCGCGCTGAACCTGCTGCAGCAGGCGCTGGTCATCGAGAAGGACGCCTTCGTGCAGCAGCGGCTGCGCCTGGTCACCGCGACGCCGGTCGTCAGCCCGGCGCCCTGACGCAGCGTCACTGCTCGACCCGGGCGTAGGCGCGGAGCCGCTCCTCAGGGCTCACCGTGCGGTCCTCCGCCCTGGCGGCGTCGGGGTAGAGCTCGATCAGGATCGCGCGCTCCGCCTCGCCCCGGGCGGCATCGCCGGCGACCTCGTAGAGCGCCGCCATGGTTGCATAGCCGAGGCCGTGGAAGGGCTCTGCATACTGCCACGTGCGGCAGGGGCTGATCGCGCCCGGCCAGTCCGAGGCGAGCAGCCGCGCGGAGCACTGGTGCCAGAGCGCCGCCGTCTGCTGCGGGCTCAGCCGGTTGGCCTCGACCCGCACCGGCGCGACATCGCGGACCCAGACATGCTGCCAGAGCACCGCGCCGACCGAGGCCGCGAACAGCAGCCCCCCGACCGGGCGCAGCCGCCGCAGGAGCCGACCCTGGCGGCGGGAGAGCTTCACAAAGGCGAAGGTCCAGGCGAGGCCGGCGAACAGGCCGCCCAGGTGGCACCAGTTGTCGACCTTCATGCCGGCGACGTCGCCGGCGAAGCCGATCAGCAGGTTGAGGCCGATGATGAAGACAATCTGGTCACGGCGTCGCGGGTTGCGCTCCTCGAAGTGGGCCAGCGCTGCGGCCGAACCAAGCAGCCCCATCACCGCGCCGCTCGCGCCGACCGAGATGCCGCCCCCGAGCGACGCCGAGGCCAGACCGCCGACGACGGCCGCCAGCACGTAGAGCGCACCGAAGTGCCCCGAACCGAGCCGCTGCTCGAGCGAGGGCCCCAGCGACGAGAGGATCCAGCCGTTGAAGAAGAGGTGAAGCAGGCCTCCGTGCAGGAAGGCGTAGGTGATGAGCCGCCACCACTCGCCGCCGGCGAAGGTGTAGGGGGCCCAGTTCGCCCCGTTGCGGAGCAGCGCGATGGCGGAGGCGTCGATGATGCCGCCGCTCTGCAGGCCGACCAGCAGGTACTGCCCGAGGCAGACGAGCATGACGACGGTCGAGACGGGCTCCTCGCCGGGGAGCAGGCTCCGGAGCCGGTCCATCGGGGACCGACGGGTCGCAAAGGGGTGTCGATTCACCAGCCACACCGTCGAGGAGCCTGCTACGCCACAGGCGGGATACCACAGGGTCGCGGGCTTAGGGGGCGCGCGGCACCGAGGCAACGGTGGCGAGCCCGATGGCCTGCCAGGGCGCCGCCGGGAACGTCTGCGTTGACCTCGCGGCCTTGGCCGTGTAGGCACTTTGCCCCCTCGCGAGGCTCAGGAATCAAGGTTCGGGACGCATGAGCGACGAGCAGCCGAGTTCAGTGGCGCACCACAATGTGACGGTGCTCACCACACGCGATGCGCGAACGATGGATGCCATCCTCGGCTACGCGGAGATCCGCGCGCTCGTGTGGCGGCGGCTCGACGGCACACGGGCCATCGTCGACTCCGACCGTGTGCGGCCGCTGATGCGCCGGCTCAAGGAGATCGGCCACGCGCCGCGATTCTCTCAGCACCTGACGGTGGAGTAGGAGGCCCGATGGCGAGCGCTCGAGGAGCCACACAGGCGGGGGCCGAGCTCGAAGCCTACGACGGGCCCGTCGAGGGCGTGCTGCGGGGCAAGGACGACGAGGTGCTCCGCGAGCTGATGGGCGTCATCGAGGCGACCCGGGACAAGAACATCAAGCTGACCAAGTCCGGCATCCCGCCCAAGCCGCTCTGGTCTGCCATCAACGAGCGCCTGCTCTGGCAGGACCCCAAGAGCGTGCTCTACGACTGGGATGAGGTCGACCAGGTGCGCTTCATCTACTCGGTCGCCGAGCACCTGATGCTCGTGCACCCGGGCCAGGAGCGGGTGCTCGGTATCGGCCCCGGCGCCGACCAGTTCTACCTCGCGCTGCCGACGCGCCGCGCGGAGATGCTGATGCAGGCCTACATCTCGGTTCAGGCCTGGGATGAGCGCTGCGATGCCCGCAACGAGCAGGGGCACCGCCACAACTTCGGGCAGACCTTTCGCCGCGACTTCTTGCGCTCGGTCGAGACACTCCGCGGCACGCTGCTCGGTGTCATCGCCTGCGCGGAGCTCGACGCCTGGTACTCTGCGCAGACCCTCGCGCTCGCCGTCACGCGCGCAGAGCCCGCGCTGCTGATCTCTGAGGACGACGAGGTGCCCGACCTCGACGACGACGAGGCTGAGCCCGAGATTCGCCGCCTCGTCGACTACTGGCTGCTGCTCGCAGCCCGCTTCGGCTGGGTCGACCTCGCCCGGTCGCCCGACACCGGCACAACGCCCGAACGCCTGTGGCGCATCACCATCGTCGGTGCCCGGCTGCTCAAGTCGCCCGGTGACCTCAACGAGGAGACCGAGCAGCTCCTCTGCGACGCCCGCAAGCCCTACGTGATCCAGCCGAACCACGAGGTCGTGCTGTATCGTCACGAGGCCGACGTCTCTGACGAGTACTTCTTGCGGCGTGTCGCGGAGTCAAACGACCACGCAAACTGGGACGGCCCGGTCTTTCGCGCCCGTGTCACCGCACACAGCCTGCTGCACGCGCTCGAGACCGGCGTCGATGCCGCGCTGCTCCACACACGGCTCCTTGCCCGCTGCCGCACCGAGGTCCCGGGCACCTTTCGGACCCTCATCGACGACGCCTTCAGGCGGCTTGGCGACGTCACACTCACCGAGGGCCTCACCGCGGTCGAGCTCAACGGCCCCAGCGCCGACCGCACCGACGCGCTCACCGCCAGCGGCTTTGCCGTCTACGGCCGGCTCGTTCTCGTGCCTTGGACCCGCTGGGCGGAGTTTGTCCGCATCGTCGGCGAAGACCCGACCGAGGGCTTTCGCTACCCGCCCGACGAGCCGCTCGCCTCGTTCAGCGGCAACCGGCTCGAGATGGCGTGGCCGGTGCTCCCGCTCATGGCCCGCGACCTGCTCGATGGCCTCGACCTGCAGGGCGACCCTCCCGCGGTCGAGCTCAACGACGAGCTGATGGCCGAGCTGTCGCGCAGCGGCTGGGTGCCCCGCGCTGTGGCCGAGGCGCTCTCGACGCTCACCGACGGCCGGCTGCCCAAGTGGCTCGCCTCGGAGCTCAAGGGCTGACCCACCCGCCTCAGCGCGGAGGCGCCTCGCCGACCCCGACGAACCGCGCCACGAGGTCCCAGAAGCAGCGCAAGCCCCACCGGTAGCCCTCGACGTGGATCCGCTCGTCGTGGCCGTGCACCAGCTTGGCAAAGACCACCCCGTCGGCCTTCGGGAACCGCACCGGCGCAAACCCGTAGCAGCGCGCGCCGAGCCGGCCGAAGTACTGCCCGTCGGTGAAGCCGGGCAGCAGGTAGGGCACCGGCACGCCCTCGGGGTCGTGACGCAGGATCGTCTCGCGCATCAGCTCGAAGAGCGGGTCCCGCACCGGCTCCTCGCGCCCCTCGAAGGTCCGGATGACCTCGGTGTCGA
Organism: Bradymonadia bacterium; assembly: GCA_044376025.1. Lineage (GTDB taxonomy): Bacteria > Myxococcota_A > Bradymonadia > REDH01 > REDH01 > JBILLP01. The sequence continues at coordinate 3,098 of JBILLP010000015.1, read as the reverse complement.
ACCCCGGCCCGATCAGGTCGTGCACTTCGCGCAGCAGGTCGGCGGCCGTCTGCCCGGGAACGAGGCGCCCGTCGAGCACGGCCGTCGCGGTGCCCGGGATCACGTTGGCCTTGACCCCCGCCTCGAGCATCGTCGGCGACACCGTGTTGCCGAGCTGCGCCGCGAGGCTGTTGGCGAGGCCACGATCGGGCAGCACCCGGTCGAGCACGAAGTGCGTGAGCGCGGGGTTGAGCACCCGAGGCAGGATCCAGCGTGCCGGGGGCTTCTGGTGCGCGGCCATTTCGGCGTTCGAGATGCGGACCGTCTCGCAGATGTGCGGGGGCAGCCGGCGCGTGCCGAGCTTGGCGAGCGCCTCGCCGAGCCGCACGACCGCGTTCTGGTGGTGGGGCACCGAGCCGTGCCCGGGTTCACCGTGGGCGGTGAGGCGAAACTGGCAGACGCCGCGCTCCGCCGCCTGCAGCATGTAGTAGCGCACGCCGTTGACGTCGTGCGAGAAGCCACCGAACTCGCCGAGCATGTACTCTGCCCGCACGAGCTCGGGGTGCTGCTCGACCAGGAAGCGCGAACCGTGGGTGCAGCCCTCTTCTTCGTCGGACACGGCGGCGAAGATGACGTCGCGGCGCGGCGTGATGCCCGAGCGCTTGATGAGCAAGAAGGCCGTGAGGCAGTGCACGACCATGTGCTTCATGTCGACCGCGCCGCGGCCGTACAGGTAGCCGTCGTGGACCTCTCCGCCAAAGGGGTCGTGCGTCCAGTTCTCGCGCTCGACCGGGACCACGTCGACGTGCCCGGCCAGCAGCAGCGGGCCGCCCCCGGTGCCGTCACCACGGATGCGCGCGACGAGGTTGGGCCGCCCGCTCGACGACAGGATCGTGGGCTCGATGCCATGGTCGCGGAGGCGCGACGCGAGCCATTCGATGGCGGGTCCTTCGTTGCCCGGCGGATTCGTGGTATCGAACCGCAACAGCGTCGCGAGGTCCTCGACCGCGCGGTCTGCAATCGCCTGCCAGTGAGCGTCGATGTCTGAGTGCAAGGTCAACTCCCGTCCCGTCTTGGCACAGCCCGTCTGCGATACCGCGCGGCCGGCCCGGCGAAAAGCGGTTTGGGCAGCCGGTGCGCTCGTCGCAACGCTGCTCGGCCTCGGGCCGGCGGCAGGCGAGGCGATGCTCACGCCGTGCCGCGAGCAGGAAGGCCGGCTCTATGCCACCCGGACCGACCGGATCGCGGTCGTCTTTGCCCGGCTCGACGTCGACGGCCGAGCCGCCACCGAGCTCGACCGGTGGCCCGCGAGCCTGGAGCTGGTGCTGCGCAACCCCGGGCCGGCGACGCAGACGGTCTGCCTGCTCGCGCCCGAGGACGGCACGTCGGGCCCGGTCTCGGTGCAGGTGCGCGGAAAGCCCGTGCGCGCCCCGCTGTCAGAGGTGTCGTTCGACCCGGCTGTCAGTGATGCGACCTTCTCGAGCGCGCGGCGTATCGAGGTCGAGCTCACGCCGGGAGAAATGGTCGCGGTGCGCGTCAGCCGCAGCGCCACGGTCAGCAGTGACGAGCAGGGGCAGCGCTTCATGGAGCTGCCGACCCACCTGCTGGCCGGATTTTCTGCGGGCGTCGCGGCCGCCTCGATCGACGTGGCGTTCGACACCCGCGCGCTCGGCTTTCGCGCCACGCTAGGCTCGGCGCTGCTGTACGACGAGCCCGACGCCCGGGCGCGGTGGTATGTCAAGGACTGGCGCCCGAGCGTCCCGCTGACGCTGGCGTGGGTGTCTCCGTGGACGGCGCTGCGCTGGATCGCGCAGCGCGAGCGCTGCCCGCTGCCGACCGAGCTGGTCGAGTCGGCGGCGCGTTCGCCGGCGGCGGTTACGTCACTTGTGTCCGGCCTTACCGCAGACCAGCGGCTCCGCTGTTCGTCGCTCCCGGGGCTTCTGCATGGCGCACCTGCGACGGGCATCGACCTTGGCTCGATGGCCGTGGCCGACCATGTGTCCGGGGTCAGCCAGTCGGTGAGCCTGTACGACGCCAACCCGGGCTGGACGCCCTCGATGCTCTCGCAGGCAGAGGCGCTCTACGCCCGGCTGCTCGCGCCCTGACGCCACCGCGATGTCACGGCCGGCTGACGCGCACGGAGTGGCCGCTGCCTGGCTGCTCTGCTACGGTCCTCGCCGATGGAACCAACCGCGCCGACAGCCTCGCTCCCCGATCGCCCTGCCCGTCGCCGCGCCGGTCCGGTCTCTGCGCCGAGCCTGTTCAGGAGGCCGACGTTCAGGCCGGTCGAGACGGTGCCCTTCTTGCCGACGACGCGCCGCGAGATGGAGTCGCTCGGCTGGGATGCCTGTGACGTCGTCCTTGTGACCGGCGATGCCTACGTCGACCACCCGAGCTTCGGCATGGCACTCGTCGGGCGGCTGCTCGAGTCGCAGGGTTTCAGGGTCGGCATCCTGACACAGCCCGACTGGTCGTCGGCGGAGCCGTTTCGCGCGCTCGGCCGGCCTCGGCTCTACTTCGGGATCACCGGCGGCAACATGGACTCCATGGTGAACCGCTACACGTCAGACAAGCGGCTGCGCCACGACGACGCCTACACGCCCGGCGGCGAGGGGGGCCGACGCCCCGACCGCGCCGTGATCGTCTATGCGCAGCGCTGCCGCGAGGCCTTCAGCGGCGTGCCGATCGTGCTCGGCGGCATCGAGTCGAGCCTGCGACGCATCGCCCATTACGACTACTGGTCCGAGAAGATCCGGCGCTCGATCCTCTTCGACGCCAAGGGCGATATCCTGCTGTACGGCAACGCGGAGCGGGCGCTCGTGGAGCTGACCTGGCGGCTGGCTGAGGGCGAGCCGGTCTCCGCCATCCGCGACCTGCGCGGCACCGCCTTCATCACGCGGGAGCCGCTCCCGGGCTGGGCCGTCATCGACTCAACCTCGGTCGATACGCCCGGGCCGGTGACGCCGCAGCCGAGCCCCTACCAGGAGCTGGCGCCGTCGACACCGTCGACCTGCGGCGAGGCGGAGCAGGCGCCCGCGCCGCCCCCGGTCGCCGCGGAGCCTGCGGTCGACCCGGTCTGGGCCGCGCGCGTCGGCGACGGCTCCGACCGCGGCGCCATC
>JBILLP010000314.1:0-4751 GCA_044376025.1 Bradymonadia bacterium | reverse complement strand
ATCACCAAGAACCGGCGGCGTCTCGAGGGACGGCTCCGCCGCGAGGATGTCCATGCTTGGCGGGCCTACGACCGGGACATTCCCGAGCTGCCACTCGTGGTCGAGGTGCTCGGCGACGCCGTTCACCTCGCGAGCTTCGCCCACGAGGACCGCATCGACCCGGTCGATTCTGACGCGCGGCTCGAGGTCTGGCGCCTCGCAGCCTCGCGAGCGCTCGATGTCCCGACGGATCGGGTGTTTGCCAAGCGGCACCGGCGGCAGCGCCGAAGTGAGCAGTACGGACACTTCGACGACGCGGCGGTGACGACCCTGGTCGAGGAGGGTGGCCTGCAGTTCGAGGTGAACCTCTCGGAGCTCCTCGACACCGGGCTGTTCCTGGATCACCGGAACACCCGCAGGCGGGTTCGCGAGGAGGCGCGCGGTCGGCGCATGCTCAACCTGTTCAGCTACACGGGGGCCTTCACCGTCCACGCGGCCCGCGGAGGGGCGCGGACGACGACGAGCGTCGACCTGTCGAACCGGTACCTTGCCCAGACGCAGCGGAACCTCGCGATCAACGGCCTCCTCAACCCGTTCCAGCGGGGCGTCCGCGCGGACGTGATGGCGTGGCTCCTCGACGCGGCGAGGGCGGGGGAGCGGTTCGACCTCGCGGTGGTCGATCCGCCGACCTTCTCGAACAGCAAGCGCTCAGAACACGACTTCGTGGTGCAGCGCGACCATGTCCGGCTGCTTGCGCGCACCGTGCGTCTGCTGACCCCGGGCGCGATCCTCTACTTCTCGAACAACTTCAGGGGATTCTCGCTCGACCCGGGCCTGATGGACCTCGCCGAGGGCAAGGAGCTGACGCCTGCGTCGATCCCGCCTGACTTTCGCGATCGGAGGGTGCATCGTTGCTGGCGGTTCGAGGTGGATCTCTTTCTGGGTGAGCGTCTCGACGAACTCGAGCGAAGGCTCGGCTGACAAGGCGAGGTCTGATGTTTCGCGATCGCAGCATCTTTGCCCCGGGGCTGTTCGAGGGGTCCGTCGTGCTGGTGACCGGGGGGGGCACCGGGATCGGCCTGGCGATCGCCGGCGAGCTCCGGGGGCTTGGCGCGACGGTGGTGATCGCCAGCCGCAGCGCCGACAAGCTGGCCGCCGGTGCGGCGCGGCTGCGCGGTATCGAGTCGCCCGGTGAGGTGCTCGAGGTCGCGTGCAACATCAGGGAGCAGGCGTCGGTGGAGGCCTGCGTCGACCGTGTGCTCGGGCGGTTCGGGCAGATCGATGCGCTCGTCAACAACGCGGGGGGGCAGTTTCCGTCGCCGGCGATCATGCTGCGCCGCAAGGGGTGGGATGCCGTGATCGAGACCAACCTGACCGGCACGTTCCTCATGAGTCAGGCGGTGGCGCAGCGGGCGATGGTCGGCCGCGAGCGCGGCGCGATCGTGAACATCGTGGCCCAGGTTCGAAACGGCTTCCCGATGATGGCGCACACCAGCGCCGCCCGGGCGGCGGTGATCAACCTGACGCAGACGCTCGCCTTCGAGTGGGCGCAGTCCGGGATCCGGGTCAACGCGGTCGCGCCGGGCGTGATCCTGAGCAGTGGCATCGAGAGCTACGCCCCGGAGTTCCGGAAGAGCTTCGAGGACAGCATCCCGTCGATCCCTGCGGGCCGGCTCGGTACAACGCGTGAGGTGGCGGCGGCGGTGGCCTTCTTGATCTCACCGGCCGCGGGCTTCATCACCGGGACCACGCTGGAGGTGCACGGTGGCGAGCCCCTCTTCGGTTCGGCGGCTGCCGCGCAGACCCGTGCGTTCTACCGGGGCAAGGCGACTCCGACCTACGAGTGACCGCCGTCCGACGGTGGCATCGGCGGCTAGGCTCGTCGTGGACGACTCCGAACGAAAGGTGTAGATGACCCGCGACTCGGTGAGGAGCACGGTGCCCGTCGTGCGGACCGGACCCGAGCCCAGATTGCCGGGAGTTCAGCGTCATGGACCAGTTCAGTCTCGAGGCCGACGGCATCACCGTCAAACGCGTCCTTCGCAACGCTGCGCCCGCGCGTCTCTATGAGGAGGCGCTCCGCTACGAGGGAGACACGGCGATCAGCTCGACGGGGGCGCTCATTGCGCTGTCGGGCAAGAAGACCGGCCGCAGCCCCAAGGACAAGCGGGTTGTCGAACACCCCTCCTCTTCGGGCGATGTCTGGTGGGGTAACGTCAACGTCAAGCTCCCGGAGAGCTCGTTCGAGATCAACCTTGAGCGCGCGATCGACTACCTCAACATGCGGCAGCAGCTCTATGTGGTTGACGGATTTGCCGGCTGGGACCCGAAGTACCGCATCAAGGTGCGCATCATCTGCGCACGGGCCTATCATGCCCTGTTCATGTGGGACATGCTGATCCGCCCGACGGCGGAGGAGCTCGCGAGTTTCGGGACTCCCGACTACGTGATTTACAACGCCGGTCAGTTCGCCGCGAATGCCCACACGCCCGGCATGACCTCGAAGACCAGTGTCGCGCTCTCGTTCGAGCGCCGCAAAATGGTCATCCTGGGCACCGAGTACGCCGGTGAGATGAAGAAGGGCGTATTCACGATCATGAATTACCTCATGCCGAAGCAGGGCGTGCTCAGCATGCACTGCTCGGCGAACGAGGGGCCCGCAGGCGACACGTCGCTCTTTTTCGGACTCTCAGGGACCGGCAAGACAACGCTCTCGGCCGATCCGGCCCGTGGGCTCATCGGTGACGATGAGCATTGCTGGAGCGATGACGGAATCTTCAACATCGAGGGTGGCTGCTACGCCAAGGTCATCAACCTCTCCTCGGAGCAGGAGCCGGAGATTTTCAATGCGCTCAGGTTCGGGTCCGTCCTCGAGAATGTGATCTTCGATCCGAATTCCCGTGCTGTGAACTACGCCGATGTGCGGATCACCGACAATACCCGGGGTGCCTACCCGATCGAGCATATCGCCAATGCGAAGGTGCCGTGTGTTGGGCCGCACCCCTCGAACGTGATCTTCTTGACCTGCGATGCGTTCGGCGTGCTGCCACCGGTCTCGAGGCTCACGCCCGCGCAGGCGATGTACCACTTCATCAGCGGATACACCGCGAAAGTCGCCGGGACCGAGGAGGGCGTGACTGACCCCGAGGCGACCTTCTCTGCCTGTTTCGGCGCGCCGTTCCTCGTCTGGCACCCGACCAAGTATGCGGAGATGCTCGCCGACAAGCTCCGCACACACGGTTGTCCGACCTGGCTGGTCAACACCGGCTGGTCCGGCGGCGGCTACGGGGTCGGGTCGCGCATGAAGCTCCGGATTACGCGGGCCATCATCGATGCGATCCATTCCGGTTCGCTCAAGGATGTCCCGACGGTGGAGGATCCGATTTTCGGGCTCCATGTTCCGGTTTCGTGCCCCGGCGTGCCGTCTGAGGTGCTGGTGCCGCGCAATGCTTGGGCTGACAAGGATGCCTACGTTCGCGCAGCGAACAAGGTCTCGACGCTGTTTCGCAAGAACTTCGAGAAATACGCCGACCGCGCCAGCGCTGAGGTCCTTGCGGCAGCGCCGCGGGGCGAATCCGTCGCCGGCGTCACGCTCAAAGAAGAGGGCTGAACCCCGCAGGTCGCCGACCCTGGCGGCCTCGCGACGGGTTCTGCCGGCTCCGACTCAGCGGGCGGTCTCTTCGGTCATGGGCCCGAGGCCACCGAGCCGCTCACGCTGCTCGGTGGTGATGGACCGGCTGCCTGCGATCTCTCCGAGCGTGATGGCACCCTCGGTGGGGCTTCGCTCGTAGGTCGAGTAATCAACCGTGTAGAGGCCGAATCTCGGCCCGAACCCCTCGGCCCACTCGAAGTTGTCCGTGAGGCTCCAGTGGTAGTAGCCCCGCACATCGACGCCCTCGTCGATGGCCCGGTGGACTTGCTCGAGGGACCGGACCACATGCTCGGACCGACGCCTGCCGACCTCGGTTGCCAGGCCCGACTCGCTGACAATCATCGGGAGGTTCGGCCAGCGCGTTCCGAAGTCCTTGAGGATTTCGTAGATTCCCGGTTCCCAGTACTCGTACCGCATCTCAGGGATCCACTTCGTGCTATCCTCAGGAGGAATGCAGGAGCCGAAATCAATCGGTGGATAGCACGGGGTCAGGCCGAGCTGCCGGATTGCCTGGGACTTGGCGGTGACGCCTCCCCGAAAATAATACTGGACGCCGAGCCAGTCGAGCTTGCCTGCCCAGTCCGGGTGCTGCTCGTCGACGACACCGTCGAGATCAACATCGAAGGTGCCGGCGAGGATCGAGCCTGGAACAAACCTGTTGTAGGCGTAGTCCATCCGCTCCGCCGCGGCGATATCGGCAGGGTCTTCGCTCGGTCGATTCGCCCGGGCGGGCTGCCACGAGATCACGTTGAGGGTCAACCCAACGGCTGCGGCGACGCCGTCGCCATCGGCGTCGATGGTGTCGTTCTGCTTGATGGCGTCGTAGATGGCGGCGTGGGCGTCGAGCAGGTTGCGGTAGGTCGCAACGAGTCGATCGAAATCCGAGAGCAGCAGGTTCTGGCCCGGCGGAAAGGAGCCGAATCCGTAGCCGGCCAGGATGTAGTTGAAGGGCTCGTTGAAGGTTGCCCAGTTGTCGACGCGGTCACCGTAGGTACTGGCGAGCAGCGCCGCATGCTCAGCGATCTCGCCGATGAGCTGCGAGGCATCGCCCTCGACCGACCAGCCACAGAGGTTCGTGTCGCCCGAGCCCTCGCGGCAGTCCTTGTCGCGAGGGTCGTGC
>JBILLP010000014.1:0-14421 GCA_044376025.1 Bradymonadia bacterium | reverse complement strand
AGGTGTCTGCGGTGTTGAACCCCCGCCGCTAGGGCAGAAAGCGCTCCGCCTCGCCCTCACGCGGCATGCGGCACGACTCGACGCGCCCGAACACCCGGTAGCGGGTCGACGCCACGACGCGGTAGACGACGTCGCGTATTGGCCGCGGGACGAGCGCACACAGCGCGGCGAGCGTGGCCCAGCCGCCGCCGAGCGTCCGGAGGATGGCGAGCGCGGCGTCGGAATGGGTTCGCACGCGGCCCGACTCGTCGGCGTAGACGACGGTGGTCAGGCCCGCACGAAGCGGCTCCGGCAGCGAGGCCGCCGCGGTCTCGCCCTGCAGCGGCGAGAATCGGAGGCGGCCGGCGGTGTCGAGGTCGAGCAGCCGCTGCACGGTGGCGTCGCAGAGCGCGCAGCTCCCGTCGAAGAAGACGACACGTTCGACCGGCGACACGGCGACGACTCCGGGCAGAGAGAACACGTCCTGCCTACGCGCTTGCCGGCATCGACGCCAGACGGCTAGCCTCCGGCTGCGCTCACCTGCCGCCACGCAACGCCATGCCCCTCACGCACTTCTCGCCCGCGACCCGCGCCCTCATCGACCTCGCCCTGCAAGAAGACCTGCACGCAGGCGATGTCACCAGCGACGCCGTGTTCGACGCCGACGCGCCGGGCCGCGCGACCTTCAGGGCTCGGCACGAGCTGGTGCTCGCCGGCTGCGCGGTCGCAGACGCCGTGTTCACGGCGGTCGACCCGCGCATCGAAGTCGCCTGGGGCGCTCGCGACGGCCAGCTCGTCGGTGCCGGCGCCGTCGGCGTGGCGCACGGCCCGATCCGCTCACTGCTCCGGGCGGAGCGGACCGCGCTCAACTTCGTGCGCCACCTGAGCGGCGTCGCCACGGCGACCTACGCCTTCGTGCGCGAGCTCGAGGGGTCGGGCACGCGGCTGCTCGACACCCGCAAGACGACGCCCGGCTTCAGGGAGCTCGAGAAGTTCGCGGTGCGCATGGGCGGCGGCCACAACCACCGCTTTCACCTCGGCGCCGGCGCGATGATCAAGAACAACCACATCGACGCTGCCGGCTCGATCGAGGCGGCGGTCAAGCGCGTCAGGGCGAGACTGCCCTTCTTGTCGATGGTCGAGGTCGAGGTGCGCGACGAGGCCGAGGCGCGCGCCGCGGTCGCCGCCGGCGCCGACGCGCTGCTGCTCGACAACATGGACACCGCCACCATGCGCCGGCTCTGCGCGGAGCTCCGCGGAAAGGCGAGGCTCGAAGCCTCGGGCAACATCACCGTCGAGCGGCTGCGAGAGCTCCGCGACGTCGGTCTCGACTGCATCTCGACCGGCTGGGTGACCCACTCCGCGCCCGCTGCCGACCTGTCGCTCACGGTCGGGGGCTCGTGGCAGACCGCGCCGATCCTCGCGACGCTGGCCACGCCGTGACCGACGACGGCGCCAGCCGGACACGCAACGCGCCCGTGCTCCCGTCGCTCATGGTGCTCGACGAGGTCGACAGCACCAACCGCTGGCTCGCCGACCAGATCCGCGCGGGCTGCCGCCACGGCTTCACCGTCAGGGCCGAACGCCAGACCGCCGGGCGCGGGCGCATGGGACGCACCTGGGTCGCGCCGCATGGCCAGAACCTCTCGATGTCGATTGCGCTCGTGGGCCCCGACTGGCTGTCCCTGGCTGCGCGCATCCCGCTTGCGGCCGGAGTGGCCGCAGCCACGGCCCTCGAGCGGCTGGCACCCGGGACCCACCCCGGGCTCAAGTGGCCCAATGACCTGGTGCTGGGCGACCGAAAGCTCGGCGGCATCCTCTGCGAGGGCGTCGATGTCGCCGGACGCTTCGCCGGCATCGTCGTCGGAATCGGCATCAATGTGAACACCTGCGTTGACGACTTTGGGCCCGAACTCCGCGGTCACCTCACGACCCTGCTCGAGGCGACCGGCCGGCAGCACGCGCTCGACGGGCTCGCGGTCGCCATCCGCGACGAGCTGCTCAGCCTGCTCGAGCGGCCCGGCGATGTACTCGACGCGTGGCGGCAGCGCGACGCCACGACTGGGCGGCGCGTCGAGTGGGACAGCGACGAGGGAACGGCGCAGGGCACCGCCGATGGCATCGACCATGACGGTTCGCTCCGCGTGATGGGCGACGACGGGCGCCTCCACCGGCGAGCCTCCGGGGAGGTCAGGTTCTGCGGACGGTCTTCTGCCTCGCCGGTCGCCCGGTGACCTGCTACGGTTTTCCTCTCCCTGTCCTGGCTCCCGGCAACTCTCCGCCATGCTGCTCGTCGTCGACGTCGGAAACACCAACACCGTGCTCGGGCTCTTCGAGGGTGACCGGCTGAGCGACCACTGGCGCGTCGCCACCGATCGCAACCGCACGAGCGACGAGTACGCCGTGATGCTGCGCCAGCTCTTCGAGATGACCGGCCAGACCGTCGGGTCGATCACCGGCTGCATCATCTCGTGCGTCGTGCCGCCGATGCAGCCCGTGATGATGGCGATGGTCGAGCGCTACTTCTCGGTGAAGCCGCTCGTGGTTGGCCCCGGCATCAAGACCGGCATGCCGATCCTCTACGAGAACCCCCGCGAGGTCGGCGCCGACCGCATCGTGAACGCCGTCGCCGCCTTCGAGCAGACCCGCTCCGCGACCATCGTCGTCGACTTCGGCACCGCGACCACCTTCGACGCCGTCAGCAGCGCTGGTGAGTACCTGGGGGGCGCCATCTGCCCCGGCGTCGTCATCTCGGCAGAGGCGCTCTTCCAGCGCGCGTCGAAGCTCCCACGGGTCGAGATCACGAGCCCGGGCAGGGTGATCGCGCGCAACACCATCGCCTCGATGCAGGCCGGCATCGTCTACGGCTACGTCGGCCTCGTCGACGGCATGGCCGAGCGCATGAAGGCCGAATATGGCGCCCCGATGAAGGTCCTCGCGACCGGGGGCCTCTGTGACCTCTTCGCCGAGCACTCACGGCAGATCGAGACCTTCGACCGGGACCTCACGCTCCGGGGGCTCCAGATCCTGTATGACCGCAATGTCAGAGGGTAGGCGCGCAGGTCGGTTGCAGCGGGCCGTGCAGATGCGCTGCGGCCCGGGCGAGGTCTGGACAGGCCGGCGCCGGTTTGTCTGCGATGCCGTCACCCTCAAGGCCGTGCTTGTCCGCGACAGCGAGTCCGAGGAGCAGATCGAGTCGGTGCGCATCGAGCAGCTGCACGACGTCAACATGGAGCGCCGGCGGACGCCCTCGGAGTCACGGGAGCACCTCAGGCAGTGCCTGAGGGCCTTCATGGCAGAGGGCATGCTGATCACCTGGCGCGACCGCACCTGGTTCGTCCGCCCAGACAGCATCTCGACCTCTGACGCGCTGAGCCTGCACGTCCTTGCCATCCGCGACCCATCGAACGGGCCGTTCGACCTCGAACTGCCGCCCGAAGATGGCTGAGTCGGTCACCTTCTTGGCGATCGACCTCGCAGAGATCGAGTCGGCGATGCTGGGCGAGTCGTCGCTGTTTGACGCCGCGCTCGATGTCATCGGCCGCGACGTGACCGACGCCACGGCGGCCCGCCTTGTCGATGCGCTCCGTCGCGGGCAGCCGCTGCCGTGGGACCGCGAGCCGCTCCGCAGCGAGGGCTGGGAGGTGTTCGCGCAGCTCTCCTCGTACGTGGCATCGGCGTGGCGGTTCTCAGGCACCCCGGTCGGGTTTGACGCCTGGCCCGACGGCCAGAGGCTGCAGTTCGTGCTGGCCGACTGGTACCCGCTTCCGCGCGGCTTCGGGGAGCTCCTGGGCTCGCGACCGAGCGCGGCGGTCGCCTTCGAGACGCCACCGCGCGACGAGCTCGAGCGCTGGGCTCCGTTTGTCGAGAGCTACCCGCACGCCTACCTGACCGCGGCTGAGGTCGAGGATGCGCTGCCCGGACTGCACCAGGTCATCTGTGACCTTCACGCACGCCTGGGGCTCGGCGGCGGAGACGGGGACCCGAGCCCGCTCGATGCCATTGCGCCGGGTCACGAAATCCCGGCCAATGGCTGGGTTGACCTGACGGTGCTCGACGACGGCTCGCTCGAGGGCTGGCAGCTGCAGCGTGCCGCCGCGCTCTACGACGCCTGCTGCCGAGCCTTCAGGCTCGGCAAGGACCTCGCGCTGGTCGGCTACTGACCGGGCCGCATCGGCGGAGTCGCGGCGCGCGGGTCGGCCCCGGTCACTTGTAGGGATCGTCCATGCCGCCAGAGGTCGAGCCCCCGCCGGTCTGGGCTCCACCCGGCTGCGGGGTTCGCCCGGGCGAGGCCGGTGTGCCCGACGGGCGCGCGGTGCCGGGCGAGGCCGGTGTGCCCGACGGGCGCGCGGTGCTGGGCTTGAACGACACCATGCGGCTGGCGTCTGCCTGCCGCGAGACCTTGACGGTCTGGGCGGCCTCTCCGGGCGCCTCGACGATGAAGGTGACGTCGGCAGGCCCGCCGGGCCGAGGCTTGCCCACGGAGAACTGGGCGGGGAGCAGCTTCGCGGGCTCGCTCGAACCCTCGATGCGTGCGGTGGCAGCGGCGCCCTCTGCGGTGAGGCCGATGGTGACGACGCTCTGCCTCGCGCGCTGCTGGCTTTCGTGCAGGCGCAGCTTGACGATGGCCTGGGCGGCCGCGACCGCGGCCTCGACGCCTGCCGGCTTCGCCTCGGCGGCGGCAGGCGCGGCGGGTGCGGCAGGCGCGGCGCCGGCGGCCTCTGCGGCCTTCGGAGCCACCGGGTCTGACTTGCCGATGAAGACGAAGAGCCCGACAGCGACGGAGACGAGAGCGACCGCAACGCCCGCGATCAGGACAACCGGGGCCTTGGCGCGGTCGTGGGGATGCAACTCCGCGCCGAGCATGATCGACTTGTCGCCGAGCGACGATGCCCCGGTGCGGCCGACCCCAAGGCGGTCGAAGGTGTCGGGAGCGTGGGTGGCGCCGGTTGACGGTGGCCCCTTGGGCTCGGGCATGGCGCGCGTGGCGGCGCCGACCGCAGGGCGGTCGGTGGTGGCGCCGCGCTGCAGCCGCAGGTCGATCTCCTCGAGGACAGCGTTGAGCTCCTGCACGCTGCCCGGGCGCTCCTTGGGGTCCTTCGCCATGCAGCGCAGGACGAGCCGCTCGAGGTCGTCGTCGAACTGGATGTTCGGGTTGACATCGCGAAAGGCGGGCGGCGGCTCGTTGACGTGCTTGATCAGCACCGAGATCGGGTCTGGTGCCTCGAAGGGCGCGTGGCCGGTGAGGCACTCGAACATGATGATGCCGAGCGCGTAGATGTCGGAGCGCGCGTCGAGCTCGTGGGCCCGGGCCTGCTCGGGCGACATGTAGCGCGGCGTCCCGAAGATCATGCCGGCCTGCGTCAGCGTCTGGCTGCCGAACTTCTTGTCCTTGAGCTTGGCGACACCGAAGTCGAGGACCTTCACGAAGTCCTGGTCGCCACCCACGCGGTTGAGGAAGATGTTGTCGGGCTTGAGGTCACGGTGGACCATACCCGTGCCGTGGGCCTCGGTGAGCGAGGAGCAGACCTGGCGCATGACGTGGATGACGCGCCTCGGGGAGAGCACGCCCTCGCGCGACAGGTAGCGCTCGAGGCTCTGCCCATCGAGCAGCTCCATGACCATGAACAGCAGGTTGCCCTCCCTGCCGAAGTCGTAGATGCGGATGGTGTTCGGATGGCGCAGGTTCGAGGCCGACTTCGCCTCGACCTCGAAGCGCTTCACGAGCGTCTCGTCCTCGACGAGCTCGGGCATGAGGGTCTTGATCGCGATCGGGCTCTCGGTGCGCAGGTTGCGCCCCTTGTAGACCTTGCCCATGCCACCGACGCCGATGAGCCCGTCGACGGCGTACTTGCCGTCGAGCACCTTGCCGACGAGCGGATCGGTCACCGATGCGACGGTATCCGGCGTATCGACGACCGACTCCAGCGGAGAGGTGGCCGCCGACCGCTGCTTGGGCTCTCGTTCTTCGGACACGCGTCGCCGTGGGTGCGCGAGGTGGCACGCCTTGGCGCGCGCCTCCATGGAAGCTTGGGGACCTCTACCGGAGGAGGTCCGGACGTGTCAATCGAAGGTACACGCCCGTAGGGCGAACCCGGGGCGCCGCCACGGAGCCCAGCGCTGCCGCCCCGGCCGGGCTCCACGACGTTCCACACAACGCCCCCCGGGACAGGCCGCCGCAACCCCGCACGAGGCCCTGATGCAGACACGATGCGGACATCGAACACACCTGCGTCGCCACCACACGGGCCCCGTGACGGCAGCAGAACCCGTGGCACACAGGCACGGCGAGATGACCCGGGGTCGCCAGCTGGCGCGACACCGGGGCGCTGCGGTTTTTCGTTGACAGCCGCATGCCCGCGTGCTTGACGCACCCTTGTCTCCACGCTGTCCGTCGAGGGAGCTTCTCCGACGGCGGGCGGCTGGAGGGCGCGGGTGCTCCTGACGACAGGGGGCCACGAACCCGCAGACTCCGTAACGCTTGTCCTACGCATGCAGACCGCAGAGTTTCTAGCCGGCCAGGGCTTGGCCGTGCGGGAGCTCGGGACGCTTCGGTGGGGGATTTCCCTCGCCACACCTCGCGTCGCAGCCGAACTCCTCACCCAGCCTCGAACCGCGTCGAAGATCGCAAGGCGACTCGTCGATGAGGGCGCCGAGCCGCTCTTGCGTGCGCTCGTCGAACAGGCCGGTGGCCCCGTCCCGAGGAACCTCGCCCTGCTCGGGCAGGCCCAGGTCATCGCCGACCGCCTCCTCCTCATCGAGGCCCCCTCGGGCTGGCAAATCCCGAGCGACCTCGCGCTCGCCTGGCTCAGGCTCGCCGAGCGCGAGCTCCTCCACCTCCAGACCCTCCTCGGCCGCTGCGAACATGCCGCGCTGCGGCGGCTCGCCGCCGAGCTCTCCGTCGACGCCAGGCGTTCGAGGCTCGAGCTCGTCGCCGCCATCGCTGACGCCGTGATCGCCGTCGACTCGCCCGAACACCGCGCTGCCGCCCGGGCAACCGAGTCCCTCGCGTCCCTCCCTGTCTCCGCGATCCGCAGCGTCGAGCCCGTCGCCGGCTCCGCAGGGTGCCGCTTCAGGGTCGAGGCCGGTGACGAAGTGTGGATTGTCGCCCCCAGGGAGATCGCCATCCAGCTCGGGGCCCGCGTTGCGGCTCCTGTCGTGAACGCCGCCACCCCCTCGCCCCCCGCTGCGGCGACGCCCCGCGAGCCCCAGCTCGAACTGCCGCCGCATGCGCGCGTCGGCGCCCTCATCTCGTTCGCGTCACCCCGCGCGATGGACGACGCGATGCGCGTCGCCGAGTTCAGGAACCTCGTCGCGCGGCGACTCGACGACCGCCGGGTCGTCACCCGGCCCGAGGTCTTCGCCGACGATGTGCTCGCCGTGCTCACCGCGGCGGGCTTTGGCGAGTCCGCCTGACCCCAGGGGATTCCCGCCGCGGCCCCCCTGGGCACGTCCCCGATTGCAACTGAATTTGAATCTGACCTGGAGACCGCATGAGAGGTTCTGACATCGTCGCTGCCATGTCGCCCGCATTCAGGCGCCACGCGGCGAAGCTGCTCAAGTCTGAGAGCGCGGACGCCACGCACCTGCTCGACCTGATGCGCAACGAGCGCAAAGTCGGGACTGCGCTGCGGCGCCAGTGCGACAGCAGCCTGATGAACGAAGACCTCATCCTGCTGTGCGCCAATCCATTCGACCCCGTCGAGGCCGATGAGCTGGCCGACGCCGACCGGCTCGTCGACGCGGCCTTCGTCTGGCCCTGCACCGATGGCACCTACCGGGTCAACGAGGACATGGCCCTGACGGTCCAGCCCTCGATGCCGGTCGAGTTCGGGTTCGCCGCCACGCTGCTGTCGCGCCTGGCGACCGATGAGCTCTCCGCGGTCGCCCGCTCGCTCGACATCGGGGCCCGGGCCGTGCGGATCGACCTGCTGCTCGACGCCGCCGCCCGCTGCATCGACCGCAAGCAGGTCATGAAGCAGCTCGCCTTCATCAGCGCCTCCGACCGTCGCGTCATCGAGGAGGCACTCAGCCTCGGCGAGCTTCCCGACGACATCTCAGGCGTGGCGCTCGACATGGCGCCGCCGCTGGTGACCATGGATCCCGGCCCCGCCGGCCAGCGTGGACTCGTCTTCTGGGTGTCACAGCCAGAACGGGGCATCGACAGCCGCCCGGTCGTGCCGCTTGAGCTTCAGCCCCTCATGCGGGAGCTGCTCGACACGGTGCCCCCCGCACCCGACGTCACGCGGCACGAGGTGTCTGCCCGTGGCGGAGCCAGGGCGCCCCACAAGCAGGCCCCGATCGACGCCGCGAAGCCCCGGCTCCCGCTGCTCCCGCTCGCCGAGCCCATCGACGGCGAGGCCGCGAGGCAGGCTGCGGGTGAGGCTGGCAAACCGGTCAAGCCCGTCAAGCAGGCCAAGCCGGTCAAGTCAGCGAAGAAGGCCACCCCGGCGATCGACGACGCCGCCGCACGGGCCGCCCGTATCGACGCCGTCGCGGCCACACTCGCCGCGGAGCTCGCAGAGGCGGAGTCGCGCACCGCCGCACGGGCCGAGGCGGAGAGGCTCGCCGCGGAGAGGACCCGCCTGGAGATCTCCGCGCTCGAGGCCGCGCAGGCGGAGCGCGAGATGTCCCTTCTCGCCGCCGGGGAGGCAGAGCTGCCCAAGCCCGTGTCGTCGATCGCCGAGGCCCGCGCGGCACAGCGAACCACCGGTCGCCACGCCGTCGTCCCGTCGTCGCCCTCACACGGCGAGGGCACGGGCTCGAACCCCGCCATCCCGAGCGTGCCGCGGCGCGAGCCGACCACGGGGCAGTCCGACAGCTCGACGCCACTCGACCTTGCCCGCGTGTCGCGCCGCGCAGAGGTGCCCTCGACAAGGTTGCCGGCCCCGGTGCCTCCGCTGCGCGATGCCCCGCCTGCGGCGCCCGCCTCGACGCCTCCCCCGCTCGGGACCTCCCTTGCCGGCGCCGCCCGCACGCTGCGCGAGGTGACGGCCAGCAAGCCGGTCCTGCGCACGCCGCCGCCGCCGCCGCCGCCGCGGGCAGAGGCCGCCGCGATGCCCGGGCCGATCGCGCCTTCGACCCCGCCCGCCGACGACGAAGACGAGCTGCGGCCCGACCCGACCCGCGTGCTCAGCTCACTCCGTCGCGGCGTTGAGCAGGCACGGCCGGGTCGCCCGCCGCTGGGTCCCGTCGGGTTTGGACGTGACCCCTCGCGCCCCGCCCATGCCTCCGTGCCCCCTGCGCCAAGCCTCGCCGCCCTGCCCTCGCCCGGGCCGGCGACGATGCCCCCCGCGCCGGCCTTGCCGGCGCCTCCCGCGCTGCCGGGCCTGCCATCAAGGCTCGCGCTCACCGCGACTGCCCCGAGCCTGCGGCCTGTCCAGCGGGCGACCCCGGTCGCGCTCGTGCCAGCTCGGCCCGCGCTGCCGCGGGTCCCCGGCCAGGTCAGGGGCACCCCGCCCCTTCCGCCGGCAACGCCCACCGGACCCACGCCCACCCTGCCGAGGATTCCCTCGACCGGCCCCACGATCCGCCGCGGCGCCGCTGCCGCGCCGACCGTCCAGATCCGCCCGAGCGGCTCAGGCATGGCCATCCGGCGGGCAGAGGACACCCGTGCCGCCGCGCAGCGCGCATCGCGGATGCCCACGGCCCAGCCCGCCTCGGCCACCGTCGACCTCGGCACCATGAAGGCCGTCGACATCGTGATGCGCGACCTCGACCTGTCCGAGGGAATCCTCGAAATCGTCAACGAGACCGTCGTGGTCCTGCGACCCGGCATCGACGTCCAGCACTGGCTCCGTCGATGCGCCGCCAGGACCCGCGGGATCCCGGGCTGAAGCCTCCCCGATGCTGCTCTCCACTCCGCCCAGCCTCGTGAGTCCTGGACCGCATGTCGAACGCTGATCTCCGTTCGCTCCAGGCAACCTTCGTGCCCCGCGCCGATGGCCCGGGGCCCGGTCGTCTCTTCTTCTGGTGCATGCCGCCCCGGCGCGTCGACTATACCCGTCGTGCCATGCACGCGCTCGGCCTGCTCCGGCGCGGCAAGACGCCCCCGATCGGGACTGTCGACCTGATCATCCCCACGCCGACCCGGAACCGCGTCGAGGAGTGGGAGATCGCGCCCATGACCGGCATCCGCCTGCCGATGTTCGAGACCGTCCGGGCGCTTGTCCGGCTCGACCTCGCCGAGGCCGCCCGGCGTCGCGTCTCCGACTCGGTGCAGGTCTGGGCGATGGCCGCCAAGCTCGCGGTCGAGATGGTCGCCTCGGGCGAGCTCGTCCCCATCCTCGAGGCTGGCGAAAAAGGGACACTCGTCGCCCGATGGGCGATGACGGTTCTCTCGTCCGCGTCGCGCGAACGGCTCGCGCTGCTCGAGAACGCCCTGCCAGTCGCCGCGCATGCCGTCGTGCTCAACGGCGGGCAGACGGCAGACGCGCCGCGCCGACGCAGCCGCAACCGCAGGCGCCGGCGGCGCAAGCTGGTGACCGCAGAGACCACGATGTGGCGGCCCGATGCGCTGCTCCGCGCCTTCCTTGACGCGGCAGCCGACGCGATGTGCCGCGACGCGCTCCCCTCCTCGTCCAAGGATCGCCCCCGCAAGGACAACCGCGAGCTTGCCCCGTGGGAGCTCCGCTGGCGGTACGCGCTGACGGCCACCGACCCCGCCTTCGAGTCCGCCGGGCTCGTCGAGCAGCCCCTGACCGACGAGATCGCCCGCTGGGCGGCGCCTGTGCGTCCCCGTGTCACGGCCGGCAACTCCTACACCATCTGCTACCAGCTCGAGCTCCCGGGCGCCTCGCCCGAGACTGCCGGTAGCCGCGACGCCTGGTTCCTGCGCTACCTGCTGCAGTCGAACGAGGACCCGCGGGTCGTGATCGACGCCTTCACCGTCTGGTCGACCGCGGCCAACGAGGTCCGGGTCGACGACAAGGTCTTCGTCGAACCGCACGAGACGCTGCTGGTCTCGCTGGGCGAGACGGCCCGGAGCTTCGAGCCCGTCGCCCGGTCGCTGCAGCAGGCACGGCCGTGGGGCGTGGTGCTGTCGACCGAGGAGGCCTGGCATTTCTTGTCGACGATCGGTCCACTGCTGTCGCAATTCGGTGCTGGCGTTCGCGTGCCCCGCGAGCTCCGCGCCGACGGGCAGCAGCGACTGCGGCTCAAGCTCCATGTCGGCGATTTTGAGGATTTCTCGAACCGCGGCCCCTCGAAGGTCGGCATGCAGGCCCTCGCGGCGTTCAAGTGGCAGGTCGCGCTCGGCGGCCACGACCTGAGCGCCGAGGAGTTTCGCGAGATTGCGGCACTCAAGCAGCCGCTCGTGCAGTGGCGCGGCGAGTGGCTCGCGGTCGATCCGTCAGAGCTCGAGCACATGCAGCAGCTCTTCGAAGGCACCGAGGCGACCGGCAGCATGGACCGCGCCACGGCGCTGTCTGCCGCACTCGCCGGGGAGCTCGCGGGCGGGCAGGGTCACATCGAGGTGGTCGCGAGCGGAGAAATCAAGCGGCTTGTCGATACCCTCCGCGACCGCGACGCCGCCTCGATGATCGAGCCCCCGGCGGGATTCGTGGGCGAGCTGAGGCCCTACCAGCAGCGAGGCCTCACCTGGCTCGCCCAGACCTGCGACCTCGGCTTCGGCGCCTGTCTCGCCGACGACATGGGGCTCGGCAAGACCATCCAGATCATCGCGCTGCTGCTGCGCGACCGCAGCACCGAGACCGAGCCCACACTGCTCATCTGCCCGACCTCGGTGCTCGGCAACTGGCAGCACGAGCTCAAGCGGTTCGCACCCGATCTCCGTGTGGCACGGCACCACGGCCGCACCCGGGCCTCGTCGGTCGAGGAGCTCGACCGGCTGCGCGCCGGCACCGACGTCGTAATGACCACCTACGTGCTCGCCCGCATGGACGCCGAGATGCTGGGCTCGCGCCCCTGGTCGCACCTGGTGGTCGACGAGGCGCAGAACATCAAGAACCCGTCAGCCCAGCAGGCGATCGCCGTCCGCTCGATTGCCGCGAAGCGTCGCATCGCGCTCACCGGCACGCCCGTCGAGAACCGCCTCACGGAGCTCTGGTCGATCCTGGAGTTTGCCAATCCCGGCATGCTCGGCTCGGTCTCTGATTTCAGGCAGCGCTTCGCGGTGCCAATCGAGCGTTTCCGTGACGCCGCCGCCCGCGAAACCCTGCGAAAAATGGTCGGCCCCTTCGTGCTCCGTCGCGTCAAGACCGACCCGAACGTCATCCAGGACCTCCCCGAGAAGCAGGAGTACAAGGTCTACTGTACCCTGACCCGCGAGCAGGCCACGCTGTACCAGGCAGCGGTCGACAGCGCGATGTCCCGCATCACCGAGAGCACCGGTGTGGCGCGGCGCGGCAATATCCTCGCGCTGCTCACCGCCCTGAAGCAGGTCTGCAACCACCCGGCCCAGTACCTCAAGGACCGCGGCGCCCGCCTCGCCACCCGCTCCGGCAAGCTCAGCCGACTCACCGAGATGCTCGAGGAGGTGCTCGCGGAGGGCGACCGGGCGCTCATCTTCACGCAGTACAAGGAGATGGGCGACCTGTTGCAGGAGCACCTCAAGGCCACCCTGCGCATCCAGGCTCCCTTCATCCACGGTGGCGTCGAGGCAGAGAAGCGCGACGAGATTGTGGCGAGTTTCCAGAATGACCCCGACGCCGCATCCATCCTGCTGCTCTCGCTCAAGGCCGGCGGGACCGGGCTCAACCTCACCCGCGCCAACCACGTCTTCCACTTTGACCGCTGGTGGAACCCCGCGGTCGAGAACCAGGCCACCGACCGCGCCTTCAGGGTTGGGCAGACCCGCGACGTGCAGGTTCACAAGATGATCGTCTCAGGGACCATCGAGGAGAAAATCGATGAAATCCTCGAGTCCAAGCGCCACCTCGCCGAGTCGATCATCGGCGAAGGCGAGGCGTGGCTCACCGAACTGAGTGACGACGAGCTGCGCGAGCTGTTCTCGCTCCCGGTGGGCGTTGATGTCGATGACGCGGCGGAGGCCGGAGCATGAGTCTCGGACGCTACGGAAACACCGGGTGGGGCACCGCCTGGATCGCGGCCCTCGAGCGCCTCTCGACCGCGTGGCAGAACCGCCTCCCACGGGGCAAGGACTACGCCGCCAAGGGTCACGTGCTGTCGGTCCACGTCAAGGCCGGGCGCATCGAGGCCAAGGTGCAGGGCTCCCGCTCAAAGCCCTACTCCACCAGCATCGAGATTCCGCCATTTCGCGAGGCAGACTGGGAGCGGCTGTTGCTGGCACTCGCGCAGCAGTCCTACTACCCCGCCTACCTGCTTGCCGGCGTCATGCCGCCCGCGATCGATGAGGCATTCAGGCATTTTGGCCTGAGCCTGCTCCCGATCCGCAATTCCGAGATGCTCGGCTCCTGCTCCTGCCCCGACAAGGCGCGGCCCTGCAAGCATATTGCCGCCGTGCATTTCAGCTTCGCCGAGGCGCTCGAGAGCGACCCTTTCTTGGTCTGGCAGCTTCGAGGCATCGACAAGCGCTCGATCGGCCGCCTCTTCAGGAGGTCGTGGTTCGGCGACGAGGCCGCCGCCCTGATCGAGGAACAGCGCGACGCCGCGAATATCGACCGCCGCGGCATCCCGGTCTCGACCCTCACCGCCGACCGCTTCAACCGCACCTCCGCACCGATCGAGTCGATCTCCTTCAAGGTGCAGAAGAGCGAAAACCCCCTCTTTATCCTGCAGCGCCTTGGGCAGCCCCCCTCGTGGCGCCTCCCCGTCGATGCCCTGACGCTGTTCGGGCCCATCTACGAGGAGGTCACCAGGTCGGCGACCGATCTCGCCACCGCCGTCGACTCCTTCAGCGCTGAGGCCGAGCTTGGCATGCTCGACGACGACGAGTTCCTCGATACCGACGAGCTGCTCGACGAACATGCCGACGCCGACGAACCCGACGACGACGGCGAAGACGATACCGACGACGATGACGACGACTTCGAGCCTGCTGAGCCTGCCCCGGCCGAGCCCGCGGTCGACGAGGAGCCTGACGAGCTCCCGCCCGCGATGCCCTCCGACGAGGCCGACGTCGGCGAAGACGACACCAACGACCACGCGCTGGTGCCGGCGGCTCCCGGCGACCACGAGGGCCGGTTTCGTTCGCTGGCACCGGTCCTGCCCTCAGCGCCGAGTGCACCGCCGCCGCCCCAGTGGAGCGCAGAGGCCCGACCGTGGATGCAGGCGAGGACTGCTCCGCCCAGCCTGCCGACCGCTTCGCCTGCTGTCCCCTCGTCGCTGCCCAGCCTGCAGCGCAGACCGTCACGGACGGCGACGCCCGAGCCCGAATCGCGGCCCGACCCCGCGCGTCACGAGGCGGCAGTCCTGATCCGCAGGGGCAGCCCACAGCCGCAGGTGTCACGCAAGGGCGGCGCGCCCGCCGGCCCCGCGATCGTGCGTCGAGGGGAGGCCGTG
>JBILLP010000313.1:0-4759 GCA_044376025.1 Bradymonadia bacterium | reverse complement strand
GCGAAGGATGGCGCGGACCGCGGCCACGCCGGTCGCTCCGGCGCGGTAGCAGTGCCCTGCGTTGTCGAGGGTGATCCCGCCGATCGCCACGAGCGGCACCCGACCCACCGCCGCGTCGCGCCCGAAGGCGGTGAGCACCTCGACCCCCCGGTGGCTCACGGCGTCGGGCTTGGTCGCGGAGGCATCGAAGATGGCGCCGACGCCCAGGTAGTCGACCCCGGCCTCGACGAGCATCTGGGCTCGCTCGAGGGTGCCGGCGCTGCCGCCCACGAGGCGATCCTCACCGACGACCGCGCGGGCCTGCTCGACCGGCATGTCGTGGGGGCCGACGTGCACGCCATCGGCGTCAGACTCGACGGCGAGGCCGGGATCGTCGTTGACGATGACCAGCGCCCCATGCGGGCGGCACCGGGCCACCAGAGCCCGCACCTGCGCAACGCGCCAGCTCCGTTCGAGGCCGTCTCGCTTGTCGCGGTACTGCACGGCACGCAGCCCCACCTCAAGCGCCGCCTCGAGCGCCGCCGCGTCACGAACCGCGTCGAATCCGTCAGGGGTGATCGCGTAGACGCCGAGGAGCTCGCGCAGCCGCCCGGGCTCTCGGCGCGCCACCCGCTCAGCCCTTGAGGACCGTCAGCGTGTCGCCGTCGACCTGCGTGTTGAACTCCAGCAGGTCGTCGGTCGCAGGACCCGAGGTCAGCTTGCCCTCGGCGTTCCAACGCGCGCCGTGGCAGGGGCAGTCGAAGCGCGCGCCGTCCCAGTCGGCCTCGCACCCCTCGTGGTTGCAGTACGAGGACCACGCCCGGTAGGCGCCACCGCCCTCGTTCCGGATCCAGATCTGGTATTCGTAGCCCGACTCGTTGGGCTGGATGGACACCGCTCCTCCATCGGGACCGAGCTCAGGCTTCGACGAGAGCGCGATCGAGAAGTCGGCCTTGAGGCCCGGCGCGGAGCCGGCGTCGGAGCAGCCCGTCGACGACAGCACGAGCGGCGCGGCCGCCGCACCGACGGCGAGGGCTCCGCTGCTGGCGATGAACTGGCGGCGGTTGAGACAGGTTGGGGAGCAGCTTCGGGGATTCATCGACATCTCCTGAGGGGGCTACAGCAGCAGCAGGGTCGGCGCTTCGAGGTAGGCGGCGAAGCGCTGGAGGAACCGGGCGCCAACCGCCCCGTCCACCGCGCGGTGATCACAGGTCAGGGTCACGCTCATGCGCTGCCCGGCGACGATCGCGCCATGGGCGTCGACCACCGGCGTGCTCCGCGTCCTGCCGACGGCGAGGATGCCGGCGGCGGGGGGATTCAGGACGGCGGTGAAGTGGTCGATGCCGAACATGCCGAGATTCGAGAGCGAGAAGGTGGCCCCGGTGAATTCGTGTGGCTGGAGCTTCTTTGTGCGTGCCCTCTCCGCCAGGCTACGCGATTCTTCGGCGATTGCCTGAAGTCCCTTGCGGTCGGCATCCCGGACAACCGGGGTGATCAGCCCGCCGTCGATGGCCACTGCCATGCCGATGTCGACGCTCTCGTAGAGGTGGAGCGCGTCGTCGGCCCAGGCACTGTTCATCTCGGGCACGTCGCGGAGGGCCCGGGCCGTGGCCGCGATGACGAAGTCGTTGACCGAGATCTTCGTGTCCGACTTGCGGGCGGCCAGCGCGTCGTTGACCTGCTGCCGCGCAGCAAGCGTCGCCTCCATGGCGACCTCGCGGGTGAGCATGAAGGCCGGCGCCGACCAGGCCTGCGAGAGGTTCCGGGCGATCGCCTTGCGCATCTGCGAGAGCGGCTCTGCGCGCACGAGCGGGGCTGTCCGGGCAGCGCCGGTCGGGGCGGGTGCGGGCCTTGCGGGTGCCAGCGCGGGGGTCGCGGCGCGGGCGGGCGCGGCGACCGCGGCCTCGACGTCGCGCTTGATCACCCGCCCGGCCGGACCGGTGCCCGAGAGCGTCTCGATCGCAATCCCGGCGTCGCTCGCGACCTTTCGGGCCAGCGGAGAGCTGAGCACGCGGCCTCCTGCCGGCGCCTCCGCTGCCGGCGCGGCCGCAGGGGTCGTGGGCGTTGCCACCGCCGCCGGGGCAGCCGGGGCGGCTGCCGAGGTGGCGGGTGCCGGTGCAGCAGGAGCGCCCGTGACCTGGGTCGGGATCGCCTCGCCAGGCCGTCCGATCACGGCGAGCACGGTCCCCACCTTCGCAGACGTGCCCTCGGGCACGAGGATCTCGAGCAGCGTGCCATCGAAGAAGGACTCCATGTCCATCGTGGCCTTGTCGGTCTCAATCTCTGCGATCACGTCGCCCGTCGAGACCTTGTCACCCTTCTTCTTGCGCCAGGCGACGACCACGCCCTCTTCCATCGTGGGGCTGAGCTGAATGAGCTGAACGAGTTCGGCCATGGGATCACGCGGTCCATCGAGGCGCCCGACGGGGGCGCAAGGGGGCGTCAGCGATAGCAGACGCGGCGAATGGCGTCCTTGATGCGGTCGGCGTTCGGGAGCACCAGCTTCTCGAGCGGCGGCGAGTAGGGCATCGGCACGTCGAGGTTGGTCACCCGCTCGACGGGTGCGTCGAGGTGATCAAAGGCCTCGCGCTGGATGCGGTAGGCGATCTCGGAGCCGACGTGGTTGAAGGAGAAGCCCTCCTCGACGATCACGACCCGGTTCGTCTTGCGAACCGACTCAAGGATCAGCGGCATGTCGAGCGGCCGGAGCGTGCGGGGGTCAACGAGCTCGATGTCGATGCCGAGTTCCTGCGACCACGTGTCAGCATGGTCGATGAGGCTGCGCATCTGCCGCGACCAGGCGATGACGGTCACATCGCTGCCGACCCGCTTGATGTCGCCCTTGCCGAGCGGCACGAGGTGTTCGCCATCGGGGACCTCGCCCTTGCTGGAGTAGAGCGCCTCGTGCTCGAAGTAGATGACCGGGTTCGGGTCGCGGATGGCCGACTTGAGCAGCCCCTTCGCATCGGCGGGCGTCGATGGAGAGACGCAGATCAGCCCGGGGATGTGTGTGTACTGCGACTCGAGGCTCTGGCTGTGCTGCGCGGCGAGCGCGCCGCCGGCGCCGGTCGCGCCCCGAAGCACGATCGGGCACGAGAGCTGGCCCGCCGACATCTGGTGCACCTTGGCCGCCGTGTTGACGATGGCGTCGAGCGACAGGATCGCGAAGTTGTAGGTCATCACCTCGATGATCGGGCGAAGCCCGGCCAGTGCGGAGCCCACCGCCACCGCCACGAATCCGAGCTCGGCGATCGGTGTGTCGATGATGCGCTTGGGGCCGAACCTGGCGAGCATGCCCTGCGAGACCTTGTAGGCGCCATCGTACTGGGCGACCTCCTCGCCGATCAGATAGACGCGCTCGTCGCGCTCGATCTCCTCGGACATCGCCTGGTTGAGTGCCTCACGGTAGAGAATCTGTGCCATGGAATCGGCCCGATGATGGGTGTCTTCGAACGGGACTGAGAGGGGCGTCGGCGCGATCAGGACTCGATCAACACGTAGCGGTCGATCAGCGAAGGGTCGGGCCACGGCGCTGCCTCCGCCCGGGCAAGCACCTCCTTCATCTCGGCCTTCACGGCCTCGTCGAGCGCCTCGAGCTCCTCGGCAGTTGCAATGCCCCGCTCCGTGAGGATCGCTCCCAGCTTGGGGATCGGGTCCTGCGCCTTCTCCTCCTCGAGCTGCTCCTTCGTCCGGTACTTGCCCGGGTCGCTCATCGAGTGGCCGCGGAAGCGGGAGCACCGAGCCTCGAGGTAGACCGGCCGCGACTCGGTCCGCGCGTACTCGACAGCATCGATCAGGGCGTCGTACGACTCCATGAAGTCCATGCCGTCGAAGGCGTAGTGGCGCACCTTGTAGGCGTCGGCCATCTCGTGCAGCGGCTCGAGCGACGAGATGCGCGAGACGGCCGTGCCCATGCCGTACTGGTTGTTCTCGATGACGATGATGACCGGGATGTCCCAGATCGATGCGAGGTTCAGCGTCTCATGGATCGCGCCCTGGTGCACGGCACCGTCGCCGAGGAAGGCCATCGTGACGCCGCCGTTGCCAAGGTACTTCTGGGCGAAGGCGATGCCGGCGCCGGTCGGGACCTGCTGCCCCACCAGGCCCCACCCTCCCCAGAAGCCCTTGCTGGTGTCGAAGATGTGCATCGAGCCGCCGAGGCCGTGGACCGAGCCGGTCGCCTTGCCGAAGAGCTCGTCCATCACCGCTTGGGCCGGGACGCCGCGCGCCATGGCCTGTGCGTGGATGCGGTAGGCGGAGATCATCACGTCGTGGGCCTGCAGCGCCTCTGCGGCGCCGGTCGAGATCGCCTCCTGCCCGATGTAGAGGTGGCAGAAGCCCATGATCTTGCCGAGCCCGTACGCGCGGCCGGCGGCCTCCTCGAAGCGGCGCTGCTCGACCATGCTGCGGTAGGCAGCGAGCAGTCGCTCCCGGGGCAGGAGGGCGCCGCGGCCGCGCGCGAACGTGTGTGCGTGGGAGCGTGCCGTGCCGTGCGCATCCATGCTCGAAATCCGTGGCAGACGTGGGGTGCCGCCGGCGCTTGCCGGCAGCCGACGCTTAGCATGGGACCCCCGTCTGGCAACCCTTGGGCGCGGCGCAGGGCAAGCGCAAAACCGACTGACTGGTCAGTCACTTCTTGCGCTGCTACAGCGAAAGGTCCCGGGCGAGACCGCGTCCGGCGTGTGGAACCCGGAGCCCCCCGATGAATCTCCTTGGCTTCGAGCGTCGCTGGATGCTCCTCGTCTTTGACACGATCTACGCGGGGGGAGACCCAACCCTG